>JBJMNA010000095.1:0-4872 GCA_045804485.1 Chloroflexota bacterium | reverse complement strand
GGTCGTCGCGCCGGCCATGGCTCCAGACCATCCCGGCGCTCAAGCGGCTCCACGGCGTCGACCGCGTCGAGGTCGCCATCCCGACCCACTACCACGACGATCACGTGGCGGGGTTCAACCTCCTGCGCGACGTCGAGGGGACCGAGGTGTGGGCTCCCGAGAACATGGTCGCGGTGCTGTCCGACCCGGACCGGTTCGACCTTCCGTGCCTCTGGTACGACCCCATCCCGGTGGACAGGTCGCTGCCGTTCGGCGAGCCGATTGGTTGGCACGAATACGACATCACGATCCACCCGCTCCCCGGGCACACGCTCTTCGCGGCCGCCATCGAATTCCAGGTGGACGGCCAGCACGTCATCGCGACGGGCGACCAGCAGGATGGGCGCTGGGTCGCCGGCGAGCGGCCGGAGTTCCTCAACTACCAGTACCGCAACGGCTTCCGATTTGACGATTTCGCCGCGAGCGCCGCGCTCTATCGCCGCCTTGAGCCGGACCTGCTGATCAGCGGTCACTGGCTACCGCGACCGGTCACGCCGGAGTATCTCGACCAGCTCGATCACGCCGGCCGCGAGCTTGCCCGACTCCATCGCGAGCTCCTCCCGGCGGAGACGATCGGTCTTGGCGCCGGCGGATTCGCCGCGCGCATCGAGCCGTATCGCTCGCATGTCGCGGGCGGCGCGACGGTCGATGCGGAGGTGATCGTGCGAAATCCGTTCGCACGGGCCGGGTCCGCGGACGTGGTGCTTGTCGTGCCACCGGGCTGGGTCGCGGAACCTGCATCGCGGCGCGCGCGCCTCGACCCCCACGGGGAGCGGCGGCTCCGTTTTCGGGTCAGAACGGGCATGACGCCGGTGCGACGCGCGCGGATCGGCGCCGATATCACGGTCGCGGGAGTCCGGTTCGGGCAACAGGCGGAGGCGCTCATCACGGTCGCCTGACGCGGATCCGTCCGGTCCAGGAACTCAACATCACGCGAAGTAAAAGGGCGGTCACATGCCGGTGGTCCGTTTTGCGAGTCCTTCGCAACGGAACCGAACGCTTCTACATGGTGACTCGTTACTGCTGGCTGCAAGACTCGGGGCCTCGGGGCGCCGATGGCGTCCCATCGGCCTTGACCGCGCGGTCTCAGAGACCCAGTGCGTACCGCGCGGGGTCCGGCGTTCCGATGCCGGATGGAGGAATACGAATGGCACTGGCTCGCCGCGCACCCGTTGCGCTGGTCGTTCTCTCTTTGATCATCGGCGCGTGTAGCACATCAGGAGGATCACCGGGCGCCAGCGGCGGTGCGCCCACGGGAGCCGTCCCGAGCGCCATCGGCAGCGACGACGCCAGCCCGACTCCCGCGGCGAGCGCGGGCGCAAGCGCCGGCGGAAGCGCAGGAGCAAGCGCCGCGACGGGATCCCAGGCGCCGATGGCGGCGTCGGGCAAGATCAACGCCTTCGGCGTCTCGTACGAGACGAGCGACGTCATCGCCAAGGCGCGGATCGACACGTTCAAGAAGAAGTACCCGGACGTCCAGCTCACCTTGAGCGAGAGCAGCTTCGATCCTCAGGCGTTCGTGACGTCGCTCAAGGGCGCCAACAAGCCCGACGTCGTCCGGATGAGTCGTGATCTGCTCGGAACGTATGTCGCGAGCGGGGTCCTCGAGCCGCTGACCGATTGCCTGGGCAAGGCGGGCGTCAACATGTCCGACTATCGCGAGGCGGCCGTCAAGCAGGTGACGTTCGACGACACCGTCTACGCCATGCCGGAATTCTTCTGGGTGAGCAACTGGCTGGTCGACGACGACCTGTTCAAGGAAGCCGGCCTCGATCCTGCGACCTGGGACGTCAGCAACTGGGACCAGATCGCGGCTGCGAACACGGCGCTCATCCAGAAGACCAAGACCAAGGTCGGCATCGATCCGAAGGTCTCCGACAAGGGCGATCGCTTCCCGATGTGGGTCGCCGCGGCCGGCGGGAAGATGATCAGCGACGACGGCAAAGAATCGCTGCTCGACTCGCAGGAGGTCATCGACGCCTTGACCTTCACGAAGAGCCTGATCGACGCCCAGGGTGGCGTGACCAAATTCAAGGACAAGCTCGGGCAGACCGGCGACTTCTTCGGCGCCGAGAACGGCTTCAAGAACAACCTCGAAGGCGCGTTCCCGATGCAGCAGTGGTACCTCAACGTCCTCGCGACCGCGAGCCCGGACACCAAGTTCACGGTGAAGCCGTTCATGTCGAAGCAGGGTCAGCCGGTGACGATGGCGGAGGGCGACGCCCTCGGGATCCTTGCGTCGTCGGAGAACAAGGACGCGGCGTGCGCGTTCATCACGACGATGACGTCTACCGAGGCCTGGATCAACGCCGCGACCCAGCGCGGCCAGGAAAGCAAGGGCAAGAACGAGATCCAGACCGGCACGTCGACCGGCAACAAGGCAGCCGAGGAGCAGATCTTCAGCTCGCTCGTCGACGTCGGTGACAACAAGACGTTCAAGGACGCCGTCGAGGCCGAGTACAAGACGTTCGACAGCGCGTTCGCGATGCCCGGGACGAAGGCCGCCGCCGAGTTCCGCCAGGCATGGATCGACGGCGTCGACGCCGCCCTCAGCGGCGACAAGGACCCAGCGACCGCCATGAAGGACGCCGACCAGGTCGCACAGTCCGCGATCGACGCGGCGCAGTAGGCAGAGCGAGAGAGACAGGGCTCAGAGATGACGGCAGGCCGGCTTTCCGTCCGTAGACCGTCCCGCTGGACGGGCGAGGAACGCCGGTCGCTGCTCTGGGCCCTGCTCTTCCTCTCGCCCTGGATCTTCGGCTTCCTCGTCTTCACCGCGGCGCCGATGGCGTGGAGCCTGTGGCTCTCGTTGACCAACTACAGTCCGCTCACGGACAAGGCGCCGTTCGTCGGCCTCGCGAACTACCAGCGGATCTTCAACGACCCGAAGGCCTGGACGGCGCTCGGCAACACCGCCTACTTCACGATCCTCTTCGTGCCCCTCTCGACCTGCCTCGCGCTCATCCTCGCCACCCTGCTCAACAGGGTGGGCGGCCGGTCGTCGGGCTTCTTCCGGACGGCGTTCTACCTGCCCAACGTCACTCCCGCGGTGGCGGTCGGCACGCTCTTCATCCTCGTCCTTTCGAACCCGGACGGGCTGGTGAACCAAGTGCTCCGGTTCTTCGGGATCACCGGACCGTCATGGCTGAACGACCCAGCGTGGATCAAGAACGGCATCGTCCTGATGATGTTGTGGAGCATCGGCGGCACCGTCGTCATCCTGTTCGCGGCGCTCCGGAACGTCCCGGCCGAGCTCTACGAGGCCGCCCATATCGACGGCGCGAGCGGCTGGCAGCGGTTCCGGAGCGTCACTCTGCCGCTCATCAGCGGCGCGCTTTTCTTCACGATCATCATCAACACCGTCGCGTCGCTCCAGCTGTTCTCGGAGATCTACACGATCTTCTTCGGACAGCGGCAGGGCGCGGCCGGCGGTGACGCGGCCCTGTTCTACGTCGTCTACGTCTTCCGCCAGGCGTTCGAGACGTTCCGGATGGGCTACGCCTCTGCGCTCGCCTGGGTGCTGTTCGTGATCATCGGGATCATCACGTTCATCCAGTTCCGGCTCAGCGACCGGTTCGTCTACTACGAGAACAATTGAGATGGCCGAAGCACCGCTGGATCGCGTCGCCGGACCCGTCGGGGTCGCTCGCGCCGGGACGGCTGCGCGCGCCGCCACGCTGCCTGCGCGGGGTCGTCGCGGAGTCCTATCGAAGGTGCTGTTCATCGGCCTGCTGATCACCTTCACGGTCCTGTTCATCTATCCGTTCATCTGGTTGCTGTCCGCGTCGCTCAAGACGACGACGGAGGTGTTCAACAACCAGCTCATCCCGAACCCGCCGCACCCCGAGAACTACACCGAGCTCATCAAGCGAGCGCCCGTGCTGAATTGGGCCTGGAACAGCCTCGTCGTCTCCATCCTTGCGGCGACGACGGTCACGTTCAGCTCGGCGTTGGTCGCGTTCGCGTTCGCCTACTTCCGGTTCCCCGGCCGGAACCTGCTGTTCGGCGTCGTCCTCGCGACGCTGCTCCTCCCGGACACCGTCACCATGATCCCGAAGTTCCTGATCTGGGACGCCCTCGGTTTCAACAACACGCTGGTGCCGTTGTGGGCTGGCAACCTCTTCGCGTCCGCGTTCTACATCTTCCTGCTGCGCCAGTTCTTCCTGACGCTTCCCCGCGAGCTGTTCGAGGCGGCCAGGGTCGACGGCGCGAGCCATTTCCGGATCTGGTGGTCGATCGCGCTTCCGCTGACGCGAGCCGCGATGATCGTCGTCTTCGTCTTCGAGCTGAAGGCTGCCTGGACGGACCTCTTGAAGCCATTGATCTTCATCCACGACGTGGTGCTGTTCACGCTGCCGCGCGGGCTGAAGGCGATCATCGACAACCCGTCGATCGGCGGGCAGAAGGAGTGGGAGCTCCTCGCGGCGGCCGGCGTCATCGTGACGGTCCCGATGATCATCGTGTTCTTCCTGGGTCAGCGGTACTTCCTCGAAGGGATCGCGACGACCGGCTCCAAGGGCTGACGGGTCGACCGAGACGGGTATCGGACCGGTCAGCCGCGACGCCGTGATCCTGCGGCCGGACGGTCGGACGACGGGTCCAGGTCTCGTCTTTCCCTTCATCGTCCGCGCCATGTCAGGCGCCGCTGTCGTCGATACCGTGCCGATCGAGCGGGTCGTGGCGACGGCCGACGGCTGGCGGCTGTCGGGTCAGGGTGATCGGTTCGCCGCTGAGGCCTCGGTCGTCCGCGCGGAAGGCGGTCGGTGGGACGTCACGCTCGATATCACCGCGCCGACCGATCGTCCGGAAGTGACGGCCGGGCTCGTCGTCGCC
>JBJMNA010000094.1:0-6707 GCA_045804485.1 Chloroflexota bacterium | reverse complement strand
GGCGGCATCCCGCGCGGCCGCATCACAGAGATCTTCGGGCCTGAATCATCGGGCAAGACGACGGTCTGCCAGCACGTGCTCGCCGAGGCCCAGGCGCGCGGCGGCGTCGTCGCCTTCATCGACGTCGAGCACGCGCTCGACCCGACCTACGCCCGTGCCTGCGGCGTCAACGTCGACGAGCTGCTCGTCAGCCAGCCCGACACGGGCGAGCAGGCGCTCGAGATCACGGAGACGCTGATCCGCTCCGGTGGGATCGATTGCGTCGTCGTCGACTCGGTCGCAGCGCTCGTCCCGCGCGCCGAGATCGAAGGCGAGATGGGCGACTCGTTCATGGGCGTCCAGGCGCGGCTGATGAGCCAGGCCTTGCGGAAGCTGACCGGTGCCGTCTCGCGGTCGAACACGGCACTCATCTTCACCAACCAGCTGCGCGAGAAGATCGGCGTCATGTTCGGCAACCCGGAGACGACGCCCGGCGGCCGCGCGATGAAGTTCTATGCCTCCGTCCGGCTGGACATCCGGCGCATCGAGACGATCAAGACCGGCACCGAGTCGGTCGGCAACCGGGTCCGCGTCAAGGTCGTCAAGAACAAGGTCGCGGCGCCGTTCCGCGTCGCCGAGTTCGACATCATGTACGGCGAGGGCGTCTCCAAAGAGGGCGGCCTCCTGGACGTCGGCGTCGCGATGGATACCGTCACGAAGACCGGTGCTTGGTTCACCTTCGGCGAGACGCGGCTCGGCCAGGGCCGTGAGGCGTCCAAGGACTTCCTGAAGTCGAACCCGCAGGTCGCCGCCGAGATCGACCGTCTCATCCGCGCCAAGATCGCCGACGTGCCGATCCCCGTCGAGGGCATCGCCGAGGCATAGTGACCGCCGGACGTCCACCCGAGCGCCGAGTCTCTCGGCAGGAACGCCGGGAGCAGCGGGCGGCCATCGACGATCCAGCCGTCGTCCTCGAGGCGGCGGCGCGCTTCCTGGAGGTCAGATCGCGGTCCGTCGCCGAGGTGCGTCGGCGGCTGACCGGCGCCGGGTATCAGCCCGGGCTCGTCGACGATGCGATCACCCGGCTCCTCGAGCTCGGGTTGCTCGATGACGAGGCGTTCGCCCGAGCCTGGATCGAGTCGCGCGACCGCGCGCGTCCCCGCGGCGAGCGCGCGATCCGCCAGGAGCTCGGGCTCAAGGGCGTGGACCGGACGACCGTTGATCTGGTCCTCGCCGAACGACGGGAGGCCGTCGCGGGAGCGCCCGATGAGTCTGGCGATGTCATGAGCGCGGACGAGGCTGCCGCGCAACGGCTCCTGGCGCGACATGCGCGGTCCCTCGGGCGCGTCGCGGACCCGCGGCAGCGCCGGCAGCGTGCCTACGCCCTGCTCGCGCGCAACGGCTTCGACCCGGACGTCTGCCGGAGCGCCGCGGCGACGATCGAGGACACCGAAGGACCGCCCGACGACGACTGAACGCCCCGGCTCGCACGAAGCGTGACTCGAGCCTCACGGACACTAGTACCATCCAGCCGACATGAAGAGCGTGCTTATCGCCTCCGTCCTCGCGGTCGTCATCGCGGGCTGTGGTGGGACTGGGGCGTCCACCGGTCCGAGCTCGCCCTCTTCCGGCCCGTCGACCGCAGCCGTGGCGACAGCGCGGCTGACGCTCGCGCCGACATCGGAGGCGTCGGCGACGCCCGCCCCGACCCCAGACATCGCCCATCCGGTCGGGATCATCGCGATCGGGCATTCGGGCCTGACCGGTGAGGGGACAGCGGGTCCCTCTCAAGCCGACATCACGAAGTCATGGGCGACCGGTACAGACGCCCGGGTGGACAGCATCTACCGCCGCCTGGTCGCCGCCCACCCCGGGACGGACGGCAACGTCGCCAATACCGCACGTGGCGGCGCGAGCGCGTCCGAGCTGACGGCACAGGCGGTGGCGGCGCTCGCCCAGGTGCCCGTCCCGGAGCTCGCGATCATCCAGACCGTCGACAACGACATCCAGTGCGACGCGGCCAACGTCGCTGCGGTCGGTGACAGCCTCGCCGAGGCGTTGGCCCGGATCCGCCTTGCCTCGCCGAAGACGAAGATCCTCGTCGTCGGCCAGCTCGGGCGACCGAGCGTGCCGTTCATCAAGAAGCTCGTCACCGCCCACCCGGAGCAGGTCGGCAACCTCACCTGGGGTGACGACTGCTCGTTCTTCGACGCGAAGGGCGAGATCCAGCCGGACAACTTCAAGAGGCTCACCGCAGCCATCGATGCGTACGAAGCCGAGACGGCCCGGGTCTGCGCGACGGTCCCGACGTGCGCGACGGACGGAGGCATCCGCCGGGCCTGGGTCGACAAGCTCGAGCTCTTCTCCAGCGACTTCGCCCACCTCAACATCACGGGTCAGGCGGCGGTTGCGGACAACACCTGGCCCGCGGTCGTGAAGCTCCTCGGACTCTGATCTCGCGCCTTCGCTTCGGTTGACCCTTGGGGGTGCCGGCCGTAGGCTACGCGGCAGACGAACCACGTGCCGCCGAGGCGGCGCGCGACTCCGCTTCGGTTCGATCGTGGCCCAGGGGAGGGGCTTGTCTCGCCGATTGAGACCGGCTCGCCCCCAGAACGATCGGACCGACCACCGCATCACGCACGTCCGACCCGTTATCGGTCGGATGGGAGGAATCGAATATGGAACCCCTGCTCATCCTGGCGGTGGCCGTCGTGGCAGCCGTCGGCGGAGCCGTCGCAGGATTCTTCCTGCGCAGCATGTGGGCCTCGCAGACGATGAAGGCAGCGACCGCCGAGGCGCGCCGCATCGAGGCCGAGGCCCGGGCGCGCCAGAAGGAGCTGATCCTCGAGGCGAAGGACGAGAAGCTGCGGATGCAGCGCGAGGCCGAAGAGGAAGCGAGGGCGCGCCGTGCCGAGCTCGCGACGCTCGAAAGCCGGCTGCTCGCGCGCGATGAGCAGCTCGACCAGCGGACGGACATGCTCGAGCAGCGGGACCGCAAGCTCCTCGAGCGCGAGCGCGATCTCGACAAGACCCGCGAGGAGCTGGCGCGTGCCCACGGCGAGCAGGTCGCCGCACTCGAGCGCGTCGCGAACATGTCCGCGGAGGACGCCAAGAACGTCCTCATCGAGGCGGTCCGCGAGGAGGCCGAGCACGACGCCGTGAAGATCGCCCGAGCGATCGAGCGTAGCGCCCGGGACGACGCCCAGGACAAGGCCCGCGACATCGTCATCACCGCCATCCAGCGCGTTGCGGCAGACCACACAGCCGAGCACACCGTGTCGGTCGTCCATCTGCCGTCGGACGAGATGAAGGGCCGCATCATCGGTCGCGAGGGCCGCAACATCCGGGCGCTCGAGCAGGCGACGGGCATCGACCTGATCATCGACGACACGCCCGAGACGGTGATCCTGTCGGGGTTCGACCCGGTCCGCCGCGAGGTCGCCCGGATCGCCATCACGAAGCTCATCGCCGACGGCCGGATCCACCCTGGTCGCATCGAAGAGGTCGTGTCGAAGGCCCGCGCCGAGGTCGATACGATCATGCGTCAGGCCGGCGAGCAGGCCGCCTACGACGCCGGTGTCCCCGGACTCCCGGCCGACATCATCAAGACGCTCGGCCGTCTGAAGTTCCGCACGAGCTACGGCCAGAACGTCCTCAACCACGTCGTCGAGACAAGCCATCTCGCGGCGGTCATCGCATCGGAGATCGGTGCGGACGTGCAGGTCGCGAAGATGGGCGGCCTGCTCCACGACATCGGCAAGGCGGTCGACCACGAGGTCGAAGGGCCGCACGCCGCGATCGGCGCTCAGATCGCCCAGCGGCACAACCTGTCGCCGAAGGTCATCAACGCGATCGCGGCGCACCACCAGGAGGTCGAGTACACCTGCCTGGAGGCGCCGATCGTCCAGATCGCCGACGCCATCAGCGCATCGCGGCCGGGTGCCCGCGGCGAGTCGATGGACACCTACGTCAAGAGGCTCGAAGACCTGCAGGCCATCGCGGAGAGCTTCGGCGGTGTCGAGCGTTCGTTCGCGGTCCAGGCAGGTCGCGAGGTCCGCATCCTCGTCCGGCCGGAGGAGATCGACGACCTGACGGCCAGCCGGCTCGCCCGGGACATCGTCAAGAAGATCGAGGAGCAGCTGACGTACCCGGGCCAGATCAAGGTCACCGTCATCCGCGAGACCCGCGCCGTCGAGTACGCCAAGTAGCCAGGTCCGCGCACGAGGTCACCGTGATCTGCTCGAATTGCGGCAGCGCGAATACACCCGGCCGACGCTTCTGCGCTGAGTGCGCGGCGCCCCTCGCCGTCATCTGCGCTTCGTGTGGCGCCTCGAACGAGCCAACCGCGAAGTTCTGCGGCGACTGCGCGTCCCCATTGGCGACAGGTGCCGCAACGACCGGTCAGCGGGCCGCCGTGCCGGCGTCGCCGCCCGCGCCGATCGCCGTCCCGGCTCCCGCCGCCGAACGTCGGGTCGTGTCCGTCCTGTTCGCCGACCTCGTCGGGTTCACCGCGCTCTCTGAAGGCCGCGACCCTGAAGAGACACGTGACCTGCTGACGTCGTACTTCGAGCTGTCACGGGTCATCATCGGCCGCTATGGCGGCACCGTCGAGAAGTTCATCGGCGACGCGGTCATGGCCGTCTGGGGTGCGCCGACAGCCCACGAGGACGACGCCGAGCGTGCTGTCCGAGCCGCGCTCGAGCTCGTCGATTCCGTCCGCAGCCTCGGTCCGGGCGTCGAGGCGCGCGCCGGCGTTCTGACCGGCGAGGCCGCGGTGACGGTCAACGCGACGAACCAGGGAATGGTCGCCGGAGACCTCGTCAACACTGCGTCCCGGCTGCAGTCGGTCGCACCACCCGGCATCGTCCTCGTCGGCGAGGAGACGCATCGCGCAGCTTCGAGCGCCCTCGTGTTCGAACCCGCGGGCGACCAGTTGCTGAAGGGCAAGGCGAGTCCGGTGCCCGCATGGCGGGCGGTCCGCGTCGTGTCGGAGCGTGGCGGCCGGAACCGCTCGGACAGCTTCGAGGCGCCGTTCGTCGGCCGGCCGGACGAGCTCCGGCTGCTCAAGGATCTCTTCCACGCGACGACCCGGGAGCGACGACCGCGGCTGGTCAGCGTCATCGGCGTCGCGGGGATCGGCAAGACGCGGCTTGCCTGGGAGTTCCTGAAGTACATCGACGGGCTCGTGGAGACCGTTTACTGGCACGACGGCCGAAGCCCCGCATACGGCGAAGGCATCACCTTCTGGGCTCTCGGTGAGATGGTCCGCGGTCGCTGCGGCCTGCGCGAGACCGATGACGAGTCGACCACGCGCGCCAAGGTCTCGGAGACGGTCGCCGAATTCGTCGCGGATCCCGATGAACGCCGCTGGATCGAGCCGGCGCTCCTGACGCTGCTCGGCGTCGAATCGGGCATCGGCTCGGACCAGCTGTTCGGTGCGTGGCGGACCTTCTTCGAGCGTGTCGCGGCGACCGCGCCCGTGGTCATGGTCTTCGAGGACTTCCACCTCGCGGACAGCGGGCTGATCGACTTCGTCGACCACCTTCTCGAGTGGAGCCGGACCGCTTCGATCTACGTCGTCACGCTGGCCCGGCCGGACCTCATCGAACGACGGACCGACTGGGGTCTCGGCAAACGCGCCTTCAATTCGCTCTATCTCGAACCGCTCGGGACAGACGCGATGCGTGAGCTGCTTGCGGGCCTCGTCCCCGGGCTCCCGGACCAGGCGGTCCGGGCGATCGTGGCGCGCGCTGACGGGATCCCGCTCTACGCCGTCGAGACCGTCCGGATGCTGCTGGCCGATGGTCGCCTTGTGGCCGACGGTGATGCCTATCGCCCCACAGGCGACCTCGCGACGCTCGCGGTGCCAGCGACGCTGACCGCCCTGATCGCGTCGCGGCTGGATGCGCTCGATCCGGACGACCGTGCGTTGGTGTCGGACGCCGCCGTCCTCGGCCAGAGCTTCTCGCTCGGCGGTCTGTCGGCGGTCTCGGGCCGCGATGCAGACGCGCTCGAACGACCGCTCGCCACGCTCGTTCGCCGCGAGATCCTTGAGTTGAAGGTGGATCCGCGGTCTCCGGAGCGCGGCCAATACGCCTTCGTCCAGGCGCTGATCCGCGAAGTGGCGTATTCGACGCTCGTCCGACAGGAACGGAAGGTCCGCCACCTTGCCGCGGCGCGCTTCTTCGAGTCACTCGGGTCCGACGAGCTTGCGGGCGCGCTCGCCGGCCACTATCTCGCGGCGCACGCGAATGCCCCGGACGGGCCCGAGCGAGAGGCACTCGGTGGGCAGGCGAGGATCGCTCTCCGCGGCGGTGCGGAGCGTGCCGCGGCGCTCGGAGCACATGCGCAGACGATCGCGCTGTGTGAGCAGGCTCTCACGATCGCCCTCGATCCCGCCGATGCGGCCGCGTTCCACGAGATGGCCGGCGAGTCGGCGTGGAAGACACAGAGCGTCGACAAGGCGCAACTCCACTACAAGACAGCGCTCACGATCCGCGCCGAGCTCGGCGACCCGGTCGCCGAGGCGCGAACGACGACGGCGTACGGACGCGCGTTGCTCAGCTTCTTCCATTTCAAGCCCGCGCTCGCCCTTCTCACGGAGGCGTCGGAACGGTTCAAGGATCTTGACGATGCACCGACCCTTGCGGCGCTCAACGGGCAACTGGCGCGCGCATGGTTCCTGAGCGACGCGTCACCGTTGGCCATCGAGATCTCCGACCGTGTCC
>JBJMNA010000093.1:0-13496 GCA_045804485.1 Chloroflexota bacterium | reverse complement strand
CGAGCCCAGCGCAACGAGCAGCGCGGTGGCCGCGGCCGGTGGATGCGAGGCGCGAAGAAGGTCGCCCAGGATGATCGTCAAGGCGACGGCCAGAGCACCGGCGAGCACCCGCACGCTCGTCAGCTGGCCGTCACCGAGGACTTTCGGAGCAGTCGATGCGCCGAGGACCGCGACCGCGGCGAACCCGGCCAGGAGTCCGCCGAGGTGGCCCGCGAACGTATTCCACGCGCGTGCGGTCGGGTGCGCCGCATTCACCGCGACAAGGACGGCCGTCGGGCCGAGGCTGGGCAGCAGCCACGGCTTTCCGACCAGGAGTCCGAGGGCGCCGACACCGAGGAGCAGAAGACCGGCGATGGCCGGACCCCACACGGCGTCCGGAATGGACGCCAGGTCATCAAGGCGCTTCGGGAGCGTGACGCGCGCCTGGCCCTTGCTTGAATGCGCGATCGCGATCGCATCCGGCGCCTCGTGCTCGATCTGAGTCCGGAGCCAGGCGAGCTGCCGGCGGTTGTGCTCACGCGCCTCGGTCGCGACGTCGACCATCGCCTTGTCGTGCGATTCCTTGGCGCCCTGCGTCAGGATCGTCCACGCCATCGACGCCTGTTCGACGAGGACCGCGAGGTCCGCGATGTCCGCCAGCTCACCGATGACACCGACGCGCGTCCCGCCGAGGAGCGCCGCTCGCAGCTTTGCCGGCCCCTCGTTGTCCGACGCGCCATAGCGCTCGATGAGCGGCTCGAGCCAGCGGAGGTGGTCGGCCGACCAGATGGCGAGGGTCGCGGCGCCCCGCGACACCTCGTAGTTCCGTTCGTGTCGTTCGGAGACGAGGATGAATGCCGCGTGGAGCTCGGTCTCGATGGCGCGGACGAGTCCGAGGTAGTGGGCGACCTGCGGGACGACCGCATCGACCGGATGGCCGGCTGACTCACCGGTCCCGGGGCGCGCGGCCTCGGCGACGTCGGCAGCGGTCTCGGTCGGCGTCTTCGTCGTCATGTTTCGACGTCCGGCGCGCGGACCGGTCGGACGCTGACCGCCGCGTACTTGAAGTGGGGCTGCTTGCTGACGGGATCCCAGCCGGTCATCGTCAAGCGGTTCGCCGCGGTCGGTCGGTCCTCGTCGCCGTCGTCGCCGTAGTGGAACGGCATGAACACGACGCCAGGCTCGACGCCCGTGACGCGGACGGGCGCTGTCACGCAGCCGCGACGCGACCGGACCTCGACGACCGCACCGTCCTCGGCACCGATCTTCTGCGCGTCGGACTCGCACATCTCGAGGAACACGGCGGGCTCGGCGGCGTCAAGGCGCGGGGAGCGACCGGTCTTCGTGCGCGTGTGGAAGTGGTACGTGACGCGTCCGGTCGTCAGCAGGAACGGGTAGGCGTCGTCGGGCTGTTCGGGAGGTGGCTGGTACTCGGCGCCCTTGATCACCGCGCGGCCGGCGGGATCGCGTGAGGCGTACTCCTCCGCCTTGATCGCGGCGCCCGTGGCGAGGTCGTGACCGTACGTCTCGCAGTAGGAAGCGGCCGTATTGAACACGCCGTCCTCGTACTGACGCTCGCGGCCGTTCGGGTAGGCGTCATTGCAGGGCCACTGGAGCGGGCCGGCGCGGAGGCGGTCGTGGCTCATCCCGGAGTAGTCGCACGGCCGTCCGCGGCTGCACTCCTTCCATGCGTCGAAGGCGCCAGCCGCGTCGGTCCAGGTGATGAGAGGCCCGCCATCCTTGTCTCGGAAGTCCATCCGCCGCGCGTAGTCGAGGAGGATCTCGAGGTCCGACCGCGCTTCGCCCGGCGGGTCGATGACCTTGTCGGCCAGGTGGACGGTCCGGTCGACGTTCGTGATGCAGCCGGGCTTCTCTCCCCACAGCGCGGCCGGCAGGACGACGTCGGCGAGCGCCGCCGTCTCCGTGAGGAAGGCGTCCGACACGACGACGAACAGGTCGTCGTCGGCGAGGATCCGGCGGATGCGCGCGAGCTCAGGCATCGAGACGGCCGGGTTCGTCGCCATGATCCACAGGAACCGGATCGAACCGGCCTCGGCGAGATGGAAGATCTGCATCGCGTGCGTCGGCGGCGTCCACGTGGGAAGCGTCGACGGTTCGACGTTCCAGATCCGCGCCGTCTCGGCGACATGCTCAGGGTTCGTCCAGTTGCGGAACGCGATGAACTCGCCGTTGACACCGCATTCCCGCGTGTTCTGCGCGCTCGGCTGGCCGTTCATCTGGAAGACCGTCGCGCCGGGCTTGCCGATGAGCCCGCGGATGAGGTGCAGGTTGTTGACCTGGACCGCGGTCGCGGTGGCCTGCAGCGACTGGTAGACGCCTTGGAGGCAGGTCGAGACGAGCGTCGGGGACGTGCCGATGATCTCGGCGGCGGCCTGGAGCTGGTCCGCCGGGACGCCGGTCGCGGCCTCGACGCGCTCGGGCGTCCACGGGTCGCTGTGGTGGACCAACGTCTCTACGTCGACGGTGTGGTCGCGGATGAATGCCGGATCCGTCCAGCCCTTCTCGAGCAGGATCCGGAGCAGGCCGTTCATGAGCGCGAGGTTCGTCCCCGGGCGCGGCGCCAGGTGGACGTCGGCCCGTCGCGCCGCCATCGTCCGCCGGGGGTCGACGACGACGAGCCTGGGCGGCTTCGGTCCGTCCAGCCGATCGAGGACGCGCGCCCAGAGGACCGTCTGGGTGGAGGCTATGTTGTGACCGACCAGGAAGATGGCATCGGTCAGGTCGAAGTCCGTCAGCGACCCGGGCGCACCGTCCGTGCCGAACGACTCGATGAGGGCGGTCGCCGCTGTCGCGGTACACAGCCGCGTGTTGCCGTCGACGTGGGCCGTGCCGATCCCGGCTTCGCTGACGAGAGCGAGCGTGTAGTACTCCTCGAGCATCAACTGGCCGGAGTTGTAGAAGCCGTGCGAGCCGGCACCGAAGCGCTGGATGTCGGCCTTGGACCGCTCCACGATCCGGCTCATCGCGTCATCCCACGTCGCGGGGACGAGGCGCTTGCCGTCGCGCACGAGCGGCGTCGTCAACCGGTCGCCACTCGCGTTCGCCTCCCAGCCGTGGAGTCCCTTCGGCCCGAGACGGCCGTGGTTGACGCGATCGTCCGCACGCCCGCGGATCGCGACCATCGTGTTCCCGGACGCACCGACGTCAACGCCGCAGCCGAGCGAACACAGCACGCAGACCGAATGCACCCACCGATCCGGCTCGCCCGTCGATCGCTCGTCGACGCGATCCGGCCAGACACCCAGGTACGGGGTCCGAGGACCCCAGACATCCTGGATGCTGTCGCGCGTGGCTCTTTCTGACGTCGTCGACGCGCTCGGCACCGGAGACCCGGTCGGGATCACTGCTTTTCCTTGGACAGCGCCTCGAGCTTCTGTTCGATGCGCTGGAGCGTCTCTTCGGTCTTGTCGTCGCTGTCCTTCGATTCGGCGCTGCCCTTGTGGATCAAGAAACTCGACAGGACGATGAGGACGAAGACCTCGAGGAATTCCGATTGCCAGTTCTGGAACGTCCACTCACCGAAATACGTGATGTAGCCGTGGAGTCCGAGGAGCGTCGGCGTGGAGCCCTGGTCTGTCTGGTCCGCGACGTACTGGAACCAGCCGAAGATCGCGTGGAGGATGAAGCTCGCGGCAAAAAGGAGCCC
The DNA here is from genome assembly GCA_045804485.1 of Chloroflexota bacterium. Taxonomy (GTDB): domain Bacteria; phylum Chloroflexota; class Limnocylindria; order Limnocylindrales; family CSP1-4; genus SPCO01. The sequence goes on along the minus strand of JBJMNA010000093.1, from coordinate 9,850 downwards.
GACCACGATGCTCAGGCTGTAGTCGCGCCACAGCCGATTGACGTTCGACTGTTGGGTCGACGGTTGCGGAGTTGCCGCGTCGCGCGTTGCCATGGCCGACAGGGTGCGACGTGGCACGTCGCACCCGGACGTGTCGGATACGCCAGATGGTTGCGGCCCGCTTGCAAGGCCGGTGGGGCGCGCGTGTTACCCGACGCGCGGCCTCGGCGCCGGCGGCGCCTCACGGTTCATTTGAAGACGAGGTTGCCGCCGTCCTGGAGGGTGATGGTCAGCTGGCCGCTGGCGATCGCGTAGCTCGCAGCGTCCGCTAGACCGATGACGTAGAGGTCCGACAGCGAGCCATCCGGGCAGGCGGCCGTCGTCGTCGGTCCGGGGACGATCGCGAGGGAACCCGACGCGGCGTTGGGATCCGGCGTCGTGAACGTTCCGGACACCGTGTTGCAATCAGCCTTGGCGCTGAACGTCCCGGCCGCCGCGAACGTGATCGTGTAGTTGGGCTGCTGCGCGGCGGGCACGACACCCTGGAAGGGCGGGACCGCTTCTGTGATGGCAGTCAGCTGCCAGGCCTTGCCGACGAGCCCGGTCCCGGCCGACGGTGCAGGCGTCGCGCCGGGGGCCTTCGTCGGTGTCGCCGCGGGCTTCGCCGTCGGGTTCGACGTCGGCTTCGCCGTGGGCTTCGGGGTCGGCTTGGCGGTGGCTGGAGTGCTCGCCTTGGTGCTCGCCGCGGCGGCACTCGCCGTGGCGGCCGTCGTGGTGCCGGCGGCCGTCGCTGCCGCCGAGCCGGCGGGAGCAGCAGCAGCTGCAAAGGCCAAGGTCCCCTCGTCGCTGAGCGTGATCGTCAGCGTGTCGTTCGCGATGGCCCACGTCCGGGCCCGGGTGAGGGCGTGGACGTAGAGGTCTGCCAATGAATCCTCGGGGCAGAACGCGAGCGTCGAGGCGCCGACATCGATCGTCAGGCCGTTGGAGCCCGGCGTCTTGTAGGTGCCGGCGATCTCATTGCAGTCCGCCTTGCCATGGAACGTGAGATCCGTGCCGAAGGTGATCGTGTATCTCGACTGGTCCGCTTGCGGGATGACGCCCTGGAATGCCGGGACCTTTTCCGTGATGGCGGTGAGCTGCCAGTCCTTGCCGGTCAGGCCCGTCGCGGCACCCGGGGTGCACGCACCGACGATCGTGGATGCCGCGAAAAACACGGCGAAAAAGATGGACCTGCGCACGGGTTCCCCTCCAAGATCTCTGTCGCGGACTGGGTACCAGCGACGAGAAGCGCACAGAGTCTCACACGGGAGGGCCTCGCGTGATGCCTGCGCCGCGCCGGACAACCGACGCCGCGGGTCTGCTACCGTAACCTCGTCGTTACGGATGGATGCAAGGGAGACGATGATGGCGGCGACCGGCACCGGCACGAAGGACGACCCATGGCGGCTCACGACGCCGCCCGGCACGAGTGAATACACGATGTACCTCGACGACGCGAGCGACCCGCCCGCGATCATCTGCCAGGTCGGCGGGACGCAACTGAAGTACGACAAGCGGGCGATCGACGACCTTCACGCGATGCTCAAGGCGCACGGCGACTGGATGCCGCTCGGCGGCGCGGACGAGCAGAAGCCGGCCCCGGACGGGTCCGTCGAGGCATGGGGTCGCTCCGAGGGCAACCCGCTGGGCGGCTGGTACGGGCTCAAGAAGGGCCTCCGCGGACGGTTCGGCGTCTACATGCCGCCGCTGATGGAGGCACTCGGCCTCGCCGAGGTGACCCACGACGCGAAGAACAACAAGATGCGGGCCATCTGAGCATGGCCGGCGACCCGTTCGAGGCGCTCGGCGACCCGAACCGGAGAGCGATCGTCGAACTCCTCGGAAGCGGCGGACGGTCCGTCCAGCAGCTCGCGGACGCGCTTCCGATCAGCCGGCCGGCCGTTTCGCGCCACCTCCGGCTCTTGAAGGACGCGGGGCTGGTCGTCGAAGCGCCACAGGGGACGCGGCGGATCTATCGACTGCACGATGAGGGTGTGGACCAGGTCCGGCTCTACCTCGAGAAGGTCTGGGGCGACGCCGCGGGACGATTCCGGATCGTCGCCGAGAACACGTCATCGAAGGGATGATCGAACCGATCCGGCTCGCGTTCGAGGTCGACTGTCCGCCCGACCATGCCTTCGCCATCTGGACCGACCGGATCGCCACGTGGTGGCCCGCCGACCACACGGTCTCCGGCCTGGCCGACACGACGGTCGTCCTCGAGCCACGGCCCGGCGGCCGCATCTTCGAACGCACAGCGGCCGGCATCGAGCACGAGTGGGGCGAAGTCACTGTCTGGGAGCCGCCACGGCGGTTCGCCTACCTGTGGCACCTCCGCCGCGACCGCGCCGACGCGACCCAGGTCGAGATCCGGTTCGTGCCAGACGGACGGACCGCGACCCGCGTCGAGATCGAGCACACTGGCTGGGAGGTGCTCGGCGCGGGAGGGCAGGACTGGCGGGATCGCAACGGCGGCGGGTGGGCGAGCCTCCTGCCGCATTACGTCGCCGCGGTGGCCGCCTCTGCGAACGAGGACATGTCGGGATAGGTCGCGTCCGGCGTCGCGTCGGCCGGCGGCGTCGCGCCAGACCCCGGCCGTCCCTGGCGCCGATCGATCCAGACCGTCGCGAGACCAAGCCGCCTCGCGGTCACGTGGTCGTGATAGAGGCTCTGCGCGACGTGGAGGATCCGATCGCGGGGAAGGCCGATCCGCTCGAAGGCGAGCTCGAAGTTCCGCTCGCTCGGTTTGTAGGCGTGCGCCTGCTCCGCGGTGATCACCCAGTCGAACCGGGTTCGCAGGCGGGTCGCCGACCGGGCGAAGAGGTCGTCGTCGCAGTTGGTGATGACGCCGAGACGGAACCGCCGATGCAGACGATCGAGCGCATCGGCTGAGTCCGGGAAAGCAGGCCACTCGCCGACCGAATCGCCGAAGGTCGCGACCTCCCCGGCCGTCGGCTCCACGCCGAGGCTCGCGGCCACACCCCGGAGGCCGGCGGCCAGGATCTCGCGATAGGTGAGATATGGGCCCGCTTCTGCCGGTGCCTCGATTGACGCGTACGACTCGAGCAACTCGTCGTCCGGCCGGTCGACGCCGTGCGCCGAAAGGACCGCCCGGAGTGCCGTCAGGAGCCCGGTCTCCCAGTCGATGAGCGTCCCGTAGCAGTCGAAGGTCAGCGCATCGAAGCGGCCGTAGTCGAGGTCGGTCATGCGCTCATCATCGCCGACCGGCGGGGTGGCGATGACTCCGAAACCATCGGCCGCGACGCGACGTACAGGCCGTAGATCTCATCAGCTGTCGGGAGGAGTCGGGCCACGGGCAGGTCCGTCGAGACAGCACGGCGGCGGCGGGCCCGCTCTCGGCCCGCCGCTGCCCGACCTTTCCCGCGGGCGGCGCGCTGCTAGCATCGGGCGCGTGTCCGGAACGCGCTATGACTTCATCATCGTCGGCGGCGGCTCGGCCGGGTGCGCGCTCGCGAACCGGCTGTCGGCGGACCCGGCGACGACCGTCCTCGTCCTCGAGGCCGGGCGTCCGGACTACCGGTTCGACGTCTTCGTCCACATGCCGTCTGCGCTGACGTTCCCGATCGGCAGCCGCTATTACGACTGGGGGTACCGCTCGGAACCGGAGCCGTTCATGCGCGGACGGCGCATCTACCACGCCCGGGGCCGGATCCTCGGCGGGTCGTCCAGCATCAACGGCCAGATCTTCCAGCGCGGAAACCCGCTCGACTACGAGCGCTGGGCGGCCGACCCAGGGATGGAGACGTGGGACTACGCCCATTGCCTGCCGTACTTCAAGAAGATGGAGACCTGTCTCGCCGCAGCGCCCGACGATCCCTGGCGAGGCCATGACGGCCCGCTCGTGCTGGAGCGTGGACCCGCGACGAACCCGCTCTTCGGCGCCTTCTTCGCGGCCTGCGAAGAGGCGGGCTACGCTCTGACGCCGGACGTCAACGGCTACCGCCAGGAAGGCTTCGGACCGTTCGACCGGAACATCCATCGCGGCCGCCGCTTGTCCGCGGCGCAGGCGTACCTGAAGCCGGTCCGCGGCCGCCGCAACCTCACCGTTCGAACGAGGACGTTCGTCACGGGCGTCGTCTTCGAGGGCCGGCGGGCGATCGCCGTCGACATCGAGCGCCGCGGCGGCGGAACGGAGCGGATCGAAGGCGGCGAGATCATCCTTGCGGGCGGCGCCATCAACACGCCGCAGCTTCTGCAGCTGTCCGGGGTCGGGCGGGCGGCGGACCTCGCGGCGCTCGACATCCCGGTCATCGCGGATCTGCCGGGCATAGGAGCCAACCTGCAGGACCACCTCGAGGTCTACATCCAGTACCGGAGTCTCCAGCCGGTCTCGATGCAACCGGCCGCCACGCAGAAATGGCGGAGGCCGTTCATCGGCGCCGAGTGGCTGTTCCTCCGGAGCGGGCCCGGCGCCTCGAACCATTTCGAGGGTGGCGGTTTCGCGCGGAGCAACGACGAGGTCGCGTATCCGAACCTGATGTTCCACTTCCTGCCGCTGGCGATCCGGTACGACGGAAGCGCCGGGGCAGCCGGTCACGGCTACCAGGTCCATGTCGGGCCCATGTATTCGGACGCCCGCGGATCCGTCTCACTGAAGACGACCGACCCGCACGATCACCCGGCGCTCCGCTTCAACTACCTCTCGACCGAGCAGGACCAACGCGAGTGGGTGGAAGCGATCCGGGTCGCCCGGCACATCCTCAACCAGCCCGCGCTCGGGCCGTACAACGGCGGTGAGACTTCACCTGGGACCGCGGTCACGACCGACGACGAGATCCGCGATTGGGTCGCGCGCGACGGCGAGACGGCGCTGCACCCGTCGTGCACCGCACGCATGGGGACCGACGGCGAGTCGGTCGTCGATCCGCTGACCATGCGTGTTCACGGGCTCGACGGGCTGCGGGTCGTCGACGCGTCGGTGATGCCGTACGTCACCAACGGCAACATCTACGCGCCGGTGATGATGATCGCCGAGAAGGCGGCCGATCTGATCCTGGAGAACGCACCATCGCCGCCCGAGCCGATCCCGTTCTACCGGCACAACGCCGCCGCCGCCGCCGGCGCGCAGAGGCTTGACACGCGGTTGTAACGGTCGTCCGCCGCGAGCCCCGGTCCCTGCACGCACGCCCGGCGTCACCATGTGCCGGCCCCCATCAACGACATCTGACCACGAGGCTGCCATGAGACTCGCGCGCCCGGCCGCTCTTCTCATCTTGGGCTCCGGACTGCTCCTCGCGGCGTGCAGCGGGGCTGGGTCGGCGGGTTCGCCGGCCACGAGCGCGGCGCCGACGACGGCCGCCTCTGCCGCACCGGCGACGTCATCTGAACCGTCTGCGAGCGCGGGTGCCTCGGCGAGCGCCGGAGCGTCCGGGCAGGCGTCGGCCGCTTCCTCGGGTGGCGCCGCTGCGGCGCTGTCGGTCACCGCCAAGGAGTACGCGTTCGACGTCGCGACCAGCGTCCCGGCCGGCGTCACTGCGATCACCCTCAACAACGCGGGCAAGGAGACGCACCAGGCCCAGCTCGTCAAGCTCAACGCGGGCAAGACGATGGCCGACCTCCAGGCCGCCCTCCAGAACCCCGATCCATCCGCTGGCCTGAAGCTCGTCACCCTCGCCGGAGGCCCCAACGCGCTGCCGCCAGGGTCGAGCGGGACCACGACCGCGAACCTCGAGCCGGGAAGCTACGCGTTCCTGTGCTTCGTCTCGTCGGCTGATGGCATCCCGCATGTCGCCAAGGGCATGGTCGCGCCGCTCGAGGTGACCGGGACCGCGGCGAATACGCAGCTGCCGTCGGGCGACGCATCGCTCACGCTGAAGGATTTCTCCTTCGACCTGAACCAGCTGAGCGCCGGCAAGCACACGGTCACCGTGAAGAATGACGGGCCGCAATCGCACGAGGCCACGATCGTGAAGCTGAACGACGGCGTGACGGTCGACACGCTCCGGACGATGTTCACCTCGTCGCAACCGAGTGCGTCGCCGGCCGCAAGCGGCGGGGCCGCCAGCCCGGCGGCGAGCGGCTCCGGCGGACCTGCGTCGGGGCCGCCGTGGACCGAGGTCGGCGGCATCACGGGCATCGCCCCTGGGACGACGGCGACGATGGACGTCGACCTGCCGGCCGGGAACTATGCGTTCATCTGCTTCATCCCCGACGCGACCACGGGCAAGCCTCACGCCGCGCTCGGGATGATCGGGGCCCTGACCGTCCAGTAGCTCATCTCTCGTCTGAACGAGCAGCGGCGGCTCGGCCATCGGCCGGGCCGCCGTTCTGTCGTCCGCAGCCGGAGCCACGGGACGGGCGGCCGCGACGGCTCGCCCCGCGGTAGGGCACACTCGGTTCTCGCGGCACGCCGCCGCCGATCGCCGAGGGGGATCCAGCGTGATCGATGACCCGCGGAAGGCCCTGCCGCCGGACACTCCCGCCGCCTTCGCGCTCGAGCGTGGCCGGAGACGGCGAGCGGATGTCCCGCGCCGGAGTCACGGGACCTGGACGGCGTCACGGGACCGGCGCGACGTCATCGATGTCCTCGCAGCATCGAATGAGGGCCGCATCCCCGACCTGGTCCCGATCCGGCTCGGTCGGATGCTGGCGTCGCCCTTTGCGTTCCTCCGGGGGTCAGCCGCAGTCATGGCCGGTGACCTTGCCGACACCCCGATCAGCGGTGCCAAGGTCCAGCTCTGCGGCGACGCGCACCTCGCGAACTTCGGCGTCTTTGCGAGCCCCGAGCGGCGGCTCGTCTTCGATGTCAACGACTTCGACGAGACCTACCGAGGTCCATGGGAATGGGATCTGAAACGCCTCGCGGCGAGCGTCGTGGTCGCATCGCGCGAGAACGGATTCAGCGAGGCGACCAGCCGCGACATCGCACGGCTGACGTCGTGGCGCTATCGCCGATGGATCCGTCGGTACGCCGGGATGCGTGCGCTCCAGGTCTGGTACGCGGCGATCCCGATCGAGTCGATCATCGAGCGCGTCGAAGCCGCCCGGTCGCGTCCCGGCGGCGGCGCCGTCATCGCGATCTCGATCGACGAGGCACGCCGGAAGGACCATATGGCGGCACTCGGCAAGCTGTCGGTGTCAGCGCCCGGAGGAGGCTGGCTGATCCGCGATCGCCCGCCGTTGCTCCAGCGGCTTCCCGAGGACGATCCCAGCCGGGCATTCCTGTCGTCACTGCGCGACGCGTATGTCCGCTCGCTGCCGGCGGATCGTCGCGTCCTCGTCGAGAAGCACCACCTGGTGGATGTCGCGCTCAAGGTGGTCGGTGTGGGCAGCGTCGGGACGCACTGCTACGTCGCGCTGTTCGCGGGGCCCGCGGGCGGCCCGCTCGTCCTCCAGGTCAAGGAAGCACGCGCGTCCGTGCTCGCCCCCTTCGTCCGCGGGCGGACCTGGCGGCACGAGGGCGAGCGCGTCGTGACCGGGCAGCGGATCATGCAGGCAGTCTCGGACAGCTTCCTCGGCTGGACCAGGTCGCCGACGTCGGGGACCGAGTACTACGTCCGGCAGCTGCACGACATGAAGTACGGGATCGATATCGCGGGCCTGCGCGAGCCCGGCATGCGTCTGTACGCCGAAGTCTGCGCATGGGCGCTCGCCCGGGCGCACGCGAGATCCGGCAACCCGGCCGAGATCGCCGGGTACGTCGGTCCGGGCGGCGTCTTCGATGAGGCGATCGCATCGTTCGCCGTGGCCTACGCGGACCAGACCGAGCGCGACCATGCGACGCTCGTCGCGGCCGTCCGCAGCGGCCAGCTTGCCGCGCAGACAGGGATCTGATCCCGTCAGCTGACGCTGCGGCCGGTTGCTACCGCGAGACGGCGAACCTCTAGACATCCTGCCATTATCTGACCGATACTCCTCGGTATGACGAGGGAAACGGGACCATCCGCTGCCCGGCTGCGGGTCGGTCAGGCTGCGGAGATGCTCGGGGTGTCGGTCGAGACGCTCCGGCGCTGGGAGACCGACGGCCGACTCCGGATGGAACGGTCCGATGGCGGCCAGCGGCTTGTGGGTATCGACGAGGTCGCGCGCCTGCTCCGCGAGCGCCGGAAGGCGCAGACCGACCGTCCGATCGTCGCCCAGTCCGCACGAAACAGGTTTCCGGGCGTGGTCACCCGCATCGAGCGGGACCGCGTCGCTGCCGTGGTCGAGGTCATCGCGGGGCCGCATCGGCTGGTGAGCCTCATGACGGCCGAGGCGATCGACGACCTCGACCTGAAGGTCGGTGATGAAGCGGTCTGCGTCGTGAAGGCCACGAACGTCATCGTGGAGATCCCGTCGTTCAAGGAGGCGCGGGCGTGAGGCCCCGGATCGCGGTCCTGCTGGTCGCGGCGCTGACAGTCGCTGCCTGCGCGAACGGGAGCGCATCCAATGGCGCGAGCACCGCCGCAAGCGTCGGTCCGTCAGTGCCAACCGTCGGATTGACGGTCTACGGCGCGGCGTCCCTGAAAGGCGCGCTCGACGCCGCCAAGCCCTCCTATGAGTCGTCACATCCCGGCGTGACTCTGACGATCTCGACCGACGCCTCGTCGGCGCTCGAGACCAAGATCGAGCAAGGCGCCCCGGCTGACGTCTTCCTGTCGGCGGACACGACGAACCCGATGAAGCTGGTCGATGCGGGCCTGACCGTCGGTCCCGCGGTCGACTTCGCTGGCAACAAGCTCACGGTGATCGTCCCGACGACGAATCCGGCCAAGATCGCGACGCCGGCCGACCTCGCCAAGCCCGGAGTCACGCTCATCGCTGCCGGCGACGCCGTGCCGATCACCAAGTACGCCGACCAGGCCGTGGCGAACCTCGCTAAGGAGCCGGGCTATCCCGAGGGCTTCGCGGCTGCGTACGCGAAGAACATCGCCTCCAAGGAGGACAACGTGAAGGCGGTCGTGGCCAAGGTCGAGCTCGGCGAGGGCGACGCGGCGATCGTGTACGCGACCGATGCCAACGCATCGAGCAAGGTGACCGCCATCGACATCCCGCCATCGGCCAATGTCGTCGCGACGTATGCCGGCGTCGTCATCAAGGCATCACCGAAGCCGACTGACGCGCAGGCCTTCCTGACCTGGTTCGCCGGGCCCGACGGTCAGGCGATCCTCCGCCGGCTCGGGTTCATCGCTCCGTCGTGATCGGTCGCGTCTCGGCGCCGGGTGGCAGCGCGGCCGCTTCCCCGGCCGCTGACCCGGCACCCGCTCGCCGGCGATCGGGCTGGGGCGACCGGTCGCTGTCGACGGTCGCCGTCCTCTTCGCCCTGTTCCTGGGCCTCCCGGTGCTCACGCTCGTCGTGCGAGCGGTCGTCGACGGCTCGCTGTCGGTCGCGGTCGGGTCACCGATCGTCCTCCAGGCTCTGTGGCTGAGTCTCGTCACGACGGCGATCAGCGTGGTGGTGACCGTCGTGCTCGGATTGCCCCTGGCGATCGTGCTCGCGCGTCGCCGGTTCCGCGCCAAGGGCGTCCTCGAGGCGGTCGTCGACCTGCCGATCGTCCTGCCGCCGTCCGTCGCCGGGCTCGCCCTGTTGCTCGTGTTCGGGCGGCGCGGTCTCCTGAACGCCCCGTTCGAGCTGCTCGGGATCTCGGTCCCATTCACGACGATCGCGGTCATCCTCGCCCAGACGTTCGTATCCGCCCCGTTCTTCATCCGGTCCGCGCGGACGGGGATCGCCGCCGTGGATCGCGATCTCGAGGACGCTGCGCGCGTCGACGGCGCGTCGGAACGACAGCTCTTCCGGGCGATCACGGTCCCACTTGCCGGTGCCGCGCTCGCCGCCGGCCTCGTGATGGCCTGGGCGCGGTCCCTGGGGGAGTTCGGTGCCACGATCATG
>JBJMNA010000092.1:0-3156 GCA_045804485.1 Chloroflexota bacterium | reverse complement strand
GCTCTTGCTTGGTGGACCCGGTGACGACTCGACCCCAGGCTTCTCCCCTGACGGGACAAGGGTCGCGTTCTTCCGCGACGTTCCGGTCGCGTCCGGCACGTCGCTGCCCGTCGACCTGTACGTGATGAAGGCCGACGGCAGCGGCGTGACGAAGATCTCGCCGTCGCCGATGTACAGCGTCGGTGAGGCTGCGTGGGCACCGGACGGACGCCACATCGCGGTCGTCCACCCGGACGGCCCGCTCGATCGGCTCGATCTCTTCGACACGTCAGGCAGCCTCCCGCCACAGCGCATCGACGCAGCCGTCGGGATCGACACCATGGCATTCCGGCCGCCGGATGGACACGAGATCCTCTTCCGGGCGCTGGTGAACGGGAAATACGGGCTGTTCACGATCAACGCCGATGGGTCCCGGCGACAGACGCTCGTCGATCCCGTCAATACCACCGACATCGATCAGGACCTCAACAGCGCGACGTATTCGGCTGACGGCAGTCGGATCTTCTACCAGCGATGGTTCCCGGACTCGATCCAGCTGTGGGTGATGAATGCGGACGGCACCGACCAGCACCGCTTCGATACGCAGGTGGCGCCGGCATGGAGCGGCGTGCCTGTCCCATCGCCCGACGGGAAGTGGATCGCCTACTGGCATGTCTTCGAGGACGGCCGCGCGACGCAACGAGTCTCGGTCGCGCCGGCCGACGGGAGCGGACCGATCATCCAGACCGGGCCAGAGCTCACGGGTCTGGCGCGCTGGGTGTGGTCGCCGGACTCGACCAAGATCCTGATGAGGCCGGACGACGGTCCGACGGCCTACCTGCTCGATCCGGGGGGCGGCGCGGGCACCCCCGTTCGGTGGCAGGGCGATCTGGACATCGATTGGCAAACGCGTCGCGCTCGACTAACCGAGTCTTGGGGCCGGTCGTCACACGGCGGCCGGCCCTTCTCCGTCACCGTGCCGTCATGGGTCGGGCCTATAGTTTCGACATGAGGTTCTTCACTTCCAAGCCCGATGTCGTCCCCTCCCCCGCTGAAGCTCTGCCCGGCCGCCCGGATCCGATCATGGTCCCCGGCCGGCATCGGGTCCTCGGCACTGCCCTCGCCGGCCCGTGGCCCGAGGGCACGCAGACCGCGATCTTCGGTCTCGGCTGCTTCTGGGGCGCCGAGAAGGCCTTCTGGGAGATCCCGGGCGTGGTAACGACGGCGGTCGGCTACGCCGGTGGCCACACGCCGAACCCGACATATGAGGAGTCGTGCACGGGCAAGACCGGGCACGCCGAGGTCGTCCTCGTCGCATTCGACCCCGCGAAGGTCACCTACGAGCAGCTGCTCAAGACGTTCTGGGAGGATCACGACCCGACCCAGGCCATGCGCCAGGGCAACGACGTCGGCACCGAGTACCGATCGATCATCTTGACCGCCAACGACGAGCAGCAGCGGATCGCCGAGGCGTCACGCGACGCCTTCCAGACGATGCTGTCCGCCAAGGGCTACGGTCGGATCGCGACGGAGATCGTCCCCGCCGGCCCGTTCTACTACGCCGAGGACTACCACCAGCAGTACCTCGACAAGAACCCGCGCGGCTACTGCCCGATCCACGCCACCGGCGTGAAGCTCCCCGACGACTTCGCCGTCACGCCGCTCCAGTACGTCGACTAGCCTTCCGACCCCAAGCGAAGGGTCGGCGAGCTGCTACTTGGTCGTTCGCATCGACCTACCATGGCGGCATGGCGTCACCCCTTCGTGTCCTCATAGAACAGCCCACGAGGGGCAAGCGCTGGGTCGCGGTCGCGGCTGACTGGCCGGGTCTGGAGCGGGGCGCCAAGACCGAGGACGAGGCGGTCGAGAAGGTCGGTCGCTACGTCCAGCGATATATGCCGATCGCCAAGCGTGCCGGACTCGACGCGGAGCTCGCCGGCCAGACGACTCCCGAGATCATCGACCGCTACCCGGGCGTCGGCTCGACGGACTTCTGGGGCATCTCGTTCGCGCCGTCGCCGCTCGACCGCGAGCCGTTCGAGGCGTCGAAGTTCGATCGCGACGCGGCGTTGCTGCGCGCGGCGTGGGCCGAGTTCGACGAGACAGCGGCGACCGTCTCCGCCGAGCTCCGCCCCGGCGTTCGTGGCGGTGGCCGATCACGTGACCGGATCGTCCGGCATGTCCTCAACCAGGAAGGTGGCGACTTTTCGAAGCGCGTGAAGGTGCCCGGCGACTGGGACGACCTCCCGACACCGGAGGGCCTCGTCGAGCACAGGATCCGCTTCGTCGAGGCGATGCGCGCCTGGTATGCGGAGGGCAAGCCGCTCGGCAAGTGGACGATCCCGTACCTGCTCCGCCACACCGCGTACCACGTGCTCGACCACACCTGGGAGATGCAGGACCGCGATCTGACGCCGCGGTGAGGAGGATACCGAGATGCTGAGCGACTACCCCGTCTTCCCGATCCTGCTGTCCACGGACCTCGACGCCAGCCGGGCCTTCTACCACGACCTCCTCGGCCTCGAGATCGCGCGCGAGGACCACGGGGATCGCATCGTGTTCCGCGCTGGCGGCGGGACGCAGATCGCAGTCACGCTGAGCACGACCGGCACGTCCGACACCCAGACGCAGATGGCCTTTCGGGTTCCCGATGTCCGAGCGGCGGTCGCGGAGGTTCGGTCGCGCGGCGTGACCGTCCAGGAATATGTCGCGCCGGACCCCGTGACGACGGACGGCGTCGCCGACATGGGTCACTCGTGGGCTGCCTGGATCATCGATCCGAGCGGGAACGTCCTCGGCCTCGTCCAGCCCAAGGGCTGACGCGCCGCCGACCGGCCGCCTTATCGATCCGTCGTTCCGTCGCCGGCGAGGCTGGCCTCCGGCACGGGCGTCGATCGCCCGGAGTCATCGGACGGCTGGTCCCCTGTCGAGCGGCTGGCCGGCGGGCGCACCGCGTCCTGGCGATAGGCCCGTGGGAGCCAGCCCGCACCCCGCTCCTCGAACCAAGCCTCGGCTTCGGCCAAGCCGTCTGCCGCTTCCGCGAACCTGTCACCCGCCAGCTGTGCGACCGCGAGCTGGAAACGAGCCTTCGTCCGGTAGCGCTGCATGCCGTCCATCTGCCGCGCCGTTGACAGGAAGACGCGGAGATCGTATTAGCTTCGTGTATGGATATTTTGT
>JBJMNA010000091.1:0-4086 GCA_045804485.1 Chloroflexota bacterium | reverse complement strand
TGCCGCCGGAAGCTTCGCCGTCGCTCGTGCGTTCCGTATCTCCGACACGAGGTCGATGACCGCGCCAACCTCGCTCTCGGCGTCGAGGTCGCGCTCCCCCACCCCGGGCCACCGCGCGACGATGAGCAGGTCCGGATCGCTCGTGCGGTGCGGGATGTGCCCCCACAGCGCCTCGGTGACGAACGGCATCACCGGATGGAGCAGGCGTAGGTACGTGTCGAGGACGTCGACGAGGGTCCACCAGGTGGCCTCGCGGGCGGACGCGGGCAGCGCGTCGTCGCCGAGGCGGACCTTCGCGAGCTCGAGGCCCCAATCGCAGTACTCGCTCCAGATGGCCTCGTACAGGAGCCGCGTCACCTCGCCGAAGGCGAAGCCGGCCATCGCCTCGTCGACCGCTGCCGTCGTCGCCGCCGCGCGCGACAGCAACCAGCGATCGCCGGGTCCCAGCTGGGTCTCGTCCGGCAGCCGCCGCTCGGCGTCGTCCGCGATGGTCGCCGGCCGTGCGCCCATGACGTATCGCGTCGCGTTCCAGAGCTTGTTCGCGAAGTTCCGCGCGTGTTCGAGCTTCGCCTCGCCGAATCGCTGGTCGTTGCCGGGCGTCGCGCCGTGGATGACGGCGAAGCGGAGCGCATCGGCGCCGGCCGTATCGATCACCCCGAGCGGGTCGACCACATTGCCCTTCGTCTTCGACATCTTCTGGCCCATCGGGTCGCGGATGAGGCCCGACAGGTAGACGGTGTGGAACGGCTCGGTCCCCGTCAGCTCGAGCCCGAGCATCATCATCCGGGCGACCCAGAAGAAGATGATGTCGTACGCCGTCTCCATGACGGAGGTCGGGTAATAGGTCGCGAGATCCGGCGTCTCATCGGGCCAGCCGAGGGTCGACCAGGGCCACAGCCCCGAGCTGAACCAGGTATCGAAGATGTCCGGGTCGTGGGTGAGCTCCGTCGCGGGGCGCCCACAGACCGAGCATGCGGCCGGGCCGTCGGCGTCGGGCGACACGGTGACGTGGCCGTCCGGGCAGTACCACGCCGGGATCCGGTGACCCCACCAGAGCTGGCGCGAGACGTTCCAGTCGCGGATGTTCGTCAGCCAGTGCTCCCAGGTCTTCTCGAATCGTTCAGGCAGGATCCGGGTCCGGCCCGCGCGGGTCGCCTCGAGCGCGCGCGCCGCGAGCGGTCCCGTACGGATGAACCATTGCGTCTTGAGGCGCGGCTCGACGACGTCATCGCTGCGCTGGCAGCGGCCGATGACCATCTCGTGAGGCGTTGCCGCGACGAGGTCGCCGCGGGCCTCGAGGTCCGCCACGATCGCGGCACGCGCAACGAACCGGTCCATGCCGTCGTAGCGCGTCCCCGTCCCGGTGATCGAGCCATCGTCGGCGAGGATGGTCGGAGCCGCCAGACCGTGCCGGAGCCCCGTCTCGTGGTCGTCGTGGTCGTGTGCCGGCGTGATCTTGACCGCGCCGGTCCCGAAGGCCGGATCGACGACGTCGTCGGCGATGATCCGCACGTCCCGCTCGACGAACGGGATGCGGACAGACCGGCCGACGAGCGCCGTGTACCGGCGATCGTCGGGATGGACGGCCACGGCCGTGTCGCCGAGGATCGTCTCCGGACGCGTCGTCGCAACGGTGATCGTCGCCGCGGGGTCCGGATCGGGCTCGCCGGTCGCAGCGTCGATGAGGTGATAGCGGACGGACCACAGCGTCCCTGTCTCCGGCGTGGAGATCACCTCGAGATCGCTGACGCTCGTGCGACATCCCGGGCACCAGTTGACGAGCGCCTCCGTCCGGTAGGCAAGGTCGGCCTCGTAGAGCCGACTGAAGGCGACACGGACCGCCTTCGCCGATCCGTCGTCCATCGTGTAGCGGAGACGGCCCCAGTCGGCGGAGGCGCCGACCCGCCGCTGTTGGCCGAGCATCACTTCGCGCGTCGTCGCGACGAACGCCCGCATCCGTTCGAGATAGCGCTCCCGGCCGAGGCTCTGGCGGCTTTCGCCCTCGGCGGCAAGGATTCCGTCGAGGACGAACTGCGCGGCGATCGAGGCATGGTCCAGGCCGGGCAGGAAGAGCGCTCGGTGACCGCGCATCCGGGCGTGCCGGATCATCAGGTCCTCGACCGCCGTCCGTTGGGCGTGGCCCAGATGGAGCGAGCCCGTGATGTTCGGTGGCGGCTGGATGATGGTGAACGGTGGCAGGGCAGGATCCGCCGTCGAACCGGCTCCGTCCGGCGCGAACACGTCGGCGGCGAGCCAGCGCTCGTAGATCGCGCCCTCGACGTCGTGGGGTGTATAGGCCTTCGGCAACTGCTGCATGGTCGCTGTGGAGACTCCTGGAAACAGAACGGCCCGGTCGTCCAGCGGACGAACGGGTCGTGGTACCACCTGCTGGTTCGGCGTCCGGTTCGGCTCGGTCATCCCGAGCCGCCTCGTCCGGCGCCCTCTCGACGCGTTATCGGGCGTCTCTCGTCACGGCTCGCGAGCGACCTTCGCGTCGACGTTCCCGCGCGGCTCGCACCGTCCCGCGCTCGCTTTCGGGCCGTCCCGACGCTACTCTTCCCGGTCTTCGCCGTGAGGGCGGGAGTGTAGCACGCGTCCACTCACCCTCCGGGACGCCCGCGGGCGACAGATGACGTAGTCGATCGCTGTCGGTCGTCCATTAATCTATCGGTCGAGTGACCGATGACGGCGTCGCGTCGCGAGAGGCATGGTCGTCGTTCCGGCCGATCTAGGGCCGGTCGCAGCTTGGAGGGCCACATGGCCAGGTTCATGGATATCCACGAGGGTTTCTTCGGCGTGACCGCGCAGCAGCTCGCGGAAGCGCACCAGCGCGACCTCGACGTCGAAGAGCAGGAGGGCGTCCACTACGAGCACGCCTGGCTCGACCCCGAATCCGGCAAGGTCTTCTGCCTCGCCACCGGCCCGTCGAAGGAAGCCGTCATGCGCGTGCACGAGCGTGCCGGCCACCCGACACCCGAAGTCTTCGAGGTTCCGATCGAGGTCGCCTGACCCGATCTCCGACGGCAGTCGGCGCGCGGCGCAACGTTGAGCACCGCTCCACCCGTTTCGCCCGCGTCCGAGCTGCCGCGCAACCCGTCGCCCGCATCGTCAGGCGCTGGTTGAACGTCGTTCCACGCTGTCACCCGCAGCCCATGCGTCGACGCCTTCACTGACCAGGTGGAGCAGGAGGAGGTGGACCTCCTGGACTCGGGCGGTCACGGTTGACGGCACGAGAAGCGTGACGTCGCCATGGTCACCCGCCGGGCCGGGATCGCTGCCGCCGAACAGGACCGTCGTGGCACCTGCCGTCCGCGCAGCCCGGAGACCGTCGACGACGTTCCGGGACCGGCCAGTGGTGGTGAACGCGATCACCACGTCGCCCGGCCTGGCGAGTGCCTCGATCTGCCGCGAGAAGACGGCGTCGAACCCGTAGTCGTTCGCGATGCAGGTCATGACCGATGGGTCGACCGTCAACGCGACCGCAGGCAGCGGCCGCCTGTCCCGCCGGTAGCGGCCGATCAGCTCTGCCGCGAGATGCTGCGCGTCGGCGGCACTCCCTCCGTTGCCGAAGGTGTAGACACGGCCACCGGCCCCGAGCGCGTCGCAGATCAGGGCAGTGAGCGTGCCTACCATGGGCAGCAACGCTCGCGCCGCCACGACGACCTCGCTATGCTCGTCCAGCTGGCGAGCCTGCTCGTCCGTCACGGTCGCGCACCGTCGGCGACCGGCAGTCGATCGAACGCGACCGACGCCGCGCTGACCACCCCCAGCTCGTCACCCAACGCCGACAGGACGACATCCGCTGCACGCGCGGCCGGCGGCATCGCATCGCGAAGGCCGATCCTCCTCACGGGCTCGAGGAGCTGCGGCCCTGCCCGGGTGACCCCGCCGCCGAGGACGACCAGCTCCGGATCGAAGATGTCGAGGATGTTCGCGACCGCAGACCCGAGAATCTCGGTCGTCTCGTCCCAGATCCGGACGGCCAAGGGATCGCCGGCGGCCGCAGCCTCGGCGACGTCCTCCGCCCGGACGACCGGTCGATCGGACAGCGAGGAGGACTCGCCGGCGTCGAGCGCTTCTCGAGCG
>JBJMNA010000090.1:0-6681 GCA_045804485.1 Chloroflexota bacterium | reverse complement strand
GATCCGGTGGAACGTCTCGATCGAGGCGACGACGTTCGAGTGCGCGAGCATCACTCCCTTCGGCGTCCCGGTCGTGCCCGACGTGAAGACGAGCTCGAACGTGTCGGATGCGACGGGCGCCGGCCAGGCGGCGAGCCGCGCCGCCCAATCAGGTGGGAACGCCTCGTCGGGTGGGGCGGCGATGACGTCCACGGTCGTGGTCGGGAAGCGGTCGAGTCCGGCCTCGCGCGGGTCCGGCGCGTCCCGGCCGGTGCCGAGGATCAGATGGCGTGCGCCCGACGCCTCGACGATCCCTTTGACGGCCTCGGTCGACATGCGCAGGTCGAGCGGGACGAGGATGAGGCCCGCGCGCATCGCCCCGAAGTAGGTCGCCGGCAGCTCCTGCGTGGACGGCGACCAGGTCAGCAGCCGATCGCCCGGTTCGAGACCGAGGGCCCGGAGTCGCCACGCCGCGGCGCGAGAACGTCGATCCAGCTCGCGGTAGGTCCACCGCGAGGTCGTGCCGTCATCGAGTCGCAGGCTGAGCGCGGTCTGGTCGCCGTACGTCGCGACCGCCTGGGCCAGGAGGTCGAGCAGGGTGTCCAGGAGTGGTCTCCGTGACGGGTGGGCTCGTCATCGTACGACGCGACCGTCGCGGGTTCGTGACAGACGCGACCCGGAGGTGCCGATGTGCTCGCCCCGCGTCGCCGCGGTGGGCGTGGGCAAGCCGTCGCAGGCGCCCGCCCCCGCGGGCGCCCCGACGGTCAGCCGAAGTAGTAGTTCGCCTCGTCCTCGCGGCGATCCGACTGGGTCAGCATGGCGACGATGACCTCGGTCGGAAGGTTCGTTCGGGTCGCGACCAGGCGGGCGATCCTCGACGGGTCGTCGGCGCATTTCGCCAGCTTCCGACGGTCCAGCCGCGGCCACACGAGCAACGCACGCTCCGCGACACCGATCTGCTCCATCGTCTCGACCCTTTCCCCCAGCGCCCCAGATCCGCCACCCGACTGACTGTCCGTCAGCCGGCTGCCCTGCCACGCACGATGGTGATCGGTACCACCGCGGGCCCACGGACGATCGCCGGGAGAGAAGCCTATCTCGCATCGCCCCGGTGCGCCGCTACAACTCCATTGCAAAAGGTCGCGGACCGCCCTCGGGACGCGATCTGGCACCCGTCCGAACGTTTGACCGAGTGGGGACCCTCGGCTATGCTCCGCCAGCCTTGGACGGGATTCCGTCCGGGACGCGTCACGGGCCGGCTGGCCGCGAGCCCGACGCAGCGATCGACGACCCCTGGCCTGGGGAGGTGAACCGGGATTGGCAGAAGTCCGAGTGGGTGAGAACGAGACGTTCGAAAGCGCCCTGCGTCGCTTCAACAAGAAGATCCAGCAGAGCGGCATCCTCGCCGAGGCTCGCCGACGCGAGCACTACGAGAAGCCGTCGGTGAAGCGGAAGCGCAAGGAAGCAAAGCGCAAGAAGAACGCCCGAACGCAGGTCGGCTGAGCGGGCCCGGCCCGACCTCCAGCTCCTGTCCCCCGCGGGCCCATCGACGCCTCACTGCGACCGCGGTGATGCGTCTGCCCGAGGTGCCAGATCCGGTGTCCCTTCACGATCGCGTCAAGTCCGATATCGCCGTCGCCATGCGCGGCGGTGATTCGCTACGTCGCGATGTCCTCCGCATGGTCGTCAGCGCCGCCTACAGCGTCGAGAAGAAGCAGGGACGGTCCCTGACGGATGACGAGTACCTCGGCGTCCTGAGTCGCGAGGTGAAGACGCGTCGTGAATCGGTCGAGGCGTTCCGAGCGGGCGGTCGCGAGGAGCTCGCCGCGAAGGAAGAGGCGGAGATCGCCATCATCGCCGAGTATCTTCCGGCGGCCCTGACCGACGACGAGATCGATGCGCTCGTCCGTGAGGGGATCTCCGCGACGGGCGCGACTTCGGCACGCGACATGGGCAAGGTGATGGGATGGCTCTCGCCGCGGACACGCGGCCGGGCCGATGGCAAGCGCGTCAGCGAGCTCGTCGTCCAGGCGCTCGTCGCCACGGATCTCGCCGCGCACGACGTCGGGACCCATTGAGCCGCCGAGCGACGTGACGAGCCGATGCTGACCCGCCGGATCGAGACTGCGAGCGGATTCACCCGTGCGGACATCCCGCGCGCGGCGATCGCGGCCGGGATCCTGATCCTCGCGCTCGCGGCGATCCTCGGCGCGGACATCCTGCCAGAGCCGCCGCTCCAGATCGCCGAGGGGCAGCTCGCGACGCGCGACATCGTCGCGCCGCGTGCCATGGACTTCGAGAGCACCGTGCGGACGGACGCCGCCCGTCAGGCGGCGAGCGCCGCGGTCTCCCCGCAGTACGACTTCACGACCGAGAACGCGATCGCGATCGCCGCCGCACAGCAGGTCGCCTTCGAGCAGCGGGTCGCCGCCATCGACACGACGTTCTCGGCCGACATCAGCCCCGCAGGGAGGAAATCCCTGCTCCAGAGCGCGGTCTCGGATCTGTCCGATGCCTCCAAGACGACGCTCACCGGGCTCGACGCAGCGCGCTGGGCCGCCGTCCGAACCGAGGCCGCGCGTGTCCTCGACGCGACCCTCCGGACCGAGCTGCGCGATACCGAGGTCGCGGAGACGAGGACGAGGCTGGCCGGGCGGATGGCTGGCGGGCTCGACGAGGCGGAGCGGATGCTCGCGGCCGAGCTCATCTCGCCACTCGTCGTCCCGAACTCATCCTTCAGCGAAGTGCTGACGGCACAAGCGCGCGACCGCGCAGCCGAAGGCGTCCAGCCCGTGAAGGAGACGATCCGCCAGGGCGAGGTCATCGTCCGCAACGGTTCGCCGTTGAGTGCCACCGACATCGAGAAGATCGACGCGCTGAAGCTCCGCGAGGCCGACCCCGACGTGGTCAGCTTCGGCGGCTGGTTCCTGCTGGCAGTGCTTGTCGTGCTCATGCTGCTTGCCTGGATCTGGCGGTTCAGGCCCGCGTTGTGGCACCGCGACAACGTGCTGATCCTCATCGGCCTCCTCGTGGTCGGGGCGACGCTCGCTCTCAAGCTCACCGCCGGGCGGCCGACGCTGCCCTTCTTCCTGCCGACTGCCGCGATCGCGATCCTCCTCGCGATCCTGCTCGATGCGTCGGTCGCGACGATGGTCATCGCCGTCGTCGCCATCGTCGGTGGGGCCGTGAATGGCAACTCGCTCGAGTTCGCGAGCTACATCTTCCTGGGCGGGATGGCGGGCGTCGTCGCCATCCGTCGGGGCGACCGGCTGCAGATCTTCGTCCAGGCGGCGATCGCGGTCTTCGTCGTCAATGCGCTCGTCGTGTCCGTGTTCTCGCTGCTCGGCGCGCGCGACCTCCGCGGCGTCCTCGAGCTCTGGTTCGCGTCGGCGGCGTCGGCGGGCGGCTCAGGCGTAGCCGCGGTCGGGACCTTCGCCGTCCTCGGGTCCGTGTTCGGGATCCTGACGGTCTTCCAGCTGCTCGAATTGGCGAATCCGTCGCAGCCGCTGCTCCGGCGACTGCTCGTCGAGACGCCCGGCACATATCACCATTCGCTGATGGTCGGCAACCTCGCCGAACGTGCTGCCGAGGCGATCGGCGCCGACCCGCTCGTGACGCGCGTGGCAGCGTATTACCACGATGTCGGCAAGCTCGCGAACCCGCTCGCGTTCATCGAGAACCAGGCGGGCGGCGATAACATCCACGACCAGCTCGACCCCGAGGTGAGTGCGCAGATCCTGAAGCAGCACGTGGTCGACGGGATCGACCTCGCCTACAAAGCGAAGCTCCCGAAGGCTCTCATCGCCTTCATCCCCCAGCACCACGGGACGGCGATCATGGCCTACTTCTACGCTCGCGCCAGCGAGCTGGCCGGCCCGGGTGTCGTCGTGGACGACCGCAAGTTCCGGCACGCAGGTCCGAAGCCGCAGTCGCGCGAGGCCGCGTTGATCATGCTGGCCGACGGCGTCGAGGCGTCGGTCCGCTCGCTCGCCTCGCGCGACGAGCCGGCCATCCGGGCGATGGTCACGCGGATCATCGAGGACCGCGTCGCGGACGGTCAGTTCGACGAATGCGACCTGACACTTCGGGACCTCGAGCGGATCCGCGAGGCCTTCGTCGGGCAGCTGCTCGGGATGTATCACACGCGGATCGCGTATCCCCAGAACACGGTCGTCGAACTCGAGTCGCGCCGGGCCGCCGGCGGCGGGGGAGCGGGGACCGGCACAGCATCGTGACGCTTGCGATCTACGTCGGGCCGTGGCGGGTCGACCTCACCGGGCGGGAGGGTATCGCAGCGCCTGTCCCGGCGTCCCGTCTTGCGCGCGCGATCGGCGCGGCGCTCGACGTGGCCGCGGACGCGGGTCGAGCGCCGTCTCCTGCGTCGATCGGACTGATCCTGTCGGACGATGCCGAGCTCGCGGACCTGAACGAGACACACATGGGCACCGCCGGGCCGACCGACGTCCTGTCGTTCCCCGTCTACGATCGCGCCTTTCCGCTCCCGCCGGGACGTCGACCGCATCTCGGCGACATCGTCGTGTCGGTCGAGCGGGCGACCGAGCAGGCAGCCGAGGGCCGCGGCGGCCAGACGGGTGACGTGGCATGGTCGGCCGCGGACGAGCTGCGGTTGCTCGTGACGCACGGTGCGCTTCATGTCTGTGGCTGGGACCACGCGGAGCCGGGCGAGGAGGCCGCGATGCGCGCCCTCGAGCGGCGTCTCCTCGGGACCCGCGAGGCGACCGGCTAGACTCAGCCCATGTCCACGATCCGGATCGCGGTCGCGTCGACGCCGCTGACCGCGACCCTCGACGAAGCCGTTCCGGCGGCGGTCGAGGCCATCGAGGAGGCAGGCCGGCTCGACGCACGCATCGTGTGCCTGCCAGAAGCGGCGCTGCCCGGCCATCGCGATCAGCCACGTCGCGTCCCCGACGTCGATGCAGCCGCACTCGACGAGGCCCTCGATGTCGTCGGTCGCGCGGCCGCACGAGCCGGCATCGTCGCACTCGTGGGAGCTGAACGGCAGACCCCGGCCGGCCGCGAGATCGTCCAGGTCGTGTTGGATGCGGATGGGTCGCGTCTCGGCGAACAGGTCAAGACCCAGATCGACCCATCCGAGGAGCAGTGGTACGTCGCCGGTTGCGGCCGGCGGACGTTCAGCGCCGCAGGGATCACGTTCGGCATCGCCATCTGCCACGAGGCCTATCGCTATCCCGAGATCACCCGGGCGCTCGCGCTCGCCGGAGCCCAGGTCGTCTTCGTGCCCCATTACGTCGTGACCGACGATGGCTCGCTGCCGACCCGTTGGGGCGACGCGGGGAACCCGTACAACGAGAAGGCGCTGATGGTTCGCGCTCTCGAGAACACCATCTACGTCGCCGCCGCGAACAACGCCGGCCCGACCCAGGGCTCGGTCACCGGGATCATCCGGCCGGACGGGGCGCTCGTCGCGAGCCTGCCCTACGGCGACGTCGGCGTCGTCGCAGCGGACATCGACCTCGACGCCGCAGATGGCCTGATCGCGCGTCGCTGGGCACCCGACCGGAGCCTGCCAGCGGTCGTTTGAGCGGTCGCGGCCCACCTCGGCTCGGTCGCTGATACCATCGGCCGTGGCCCTCCCGCGTCGGGATCGGGCCCTGTCGTGTTGTCTGCGGAGGGTCGGTTGAAGGTCGTCGTCGGTCTCGGGAACCCGGGATCGCAGTACGCCGGAACGCGCCACAACATCGGGTGGCTGGTCATGGACAAGATCGCCGAGCGGGCCGGCTGGACCGGCAAGGGCCGCCAGCGGGATGCGTCCAACGTCGCCATGGGCCGGTTCCGCGGGCTCGACCTGACCATCGTCAAGCCGCTGACCTACATGAACGAGTCCGGCCTGGCCGTCCGCAAGGTGCTCGCCCGCGAGCACGCGCCGCTGGTCGACCTGCTCGTCGTCGCCGACGATTTCGCGCTGCCGTTCGGAAAGCTCCGTTTCCGTGAGGGCGGCGGGCCGGGCGGTCACAACGGTCTGCGCTCGATCATCACGGAGCTCGGCACGGAAAAGTTCAGCAGGCTCCGGATCGGGATCGGCGAGCCGGACCGGAGCGCCGTGGACCACGTCCTGACCCGCTTCGCGCCGGACGAGCAGCAGCGGCTCGACGAGCTGCTCGACGCCGCGGCGGATGCCGTCGAGGAATGGGCGCGCGAAGGGACGAACAAGGCCGCCAACCGCTTCAACATGTTCGAGCTGCGCCCAGCCGACACGACCCGGCTCGCGGCGGCCGGTGAGGTCGACGGACCGCCGGATTCCGAGGGCGTTCGGCGCACCAAGACGGGCTGGCGACGCGTCCGGCCGCCGGAACCGGGCGCCTGACCCATGCCGGACACACCTCTCCGCGGCCGGCGCGGTCGCGACCGCCGGATCGCGGAACGGGTCGCCACCGACTTCGCCGCCCGGCACGCCACGCGGACCTCGCCCGACACGGAGGTCGACTTCGACGTCGCGGCCGTCGATGCTGAGGTCGAGGACGCCCGCCGTCCGCCCCGCCCGACGGCTACGAAGCCCGCGACCTCGCCACCGACCGGAGGCGGCCGGAAGGGAGCCGGCCACCGGCTCCCGGATCTATCGGCCCTGCCGTCCTTGCTCGCCGCGACGGGAACGTTCTCCGAGCTTCGCGAGCGTCTTGCCGTGCCACCGGTCGACGATGCCAGCGGCCGCCGGAGCACCGG
>JBJMNA010000089.1:0-9404 GCA_045804485.1 Chloroflexota bacterium | reverse complement strand
GGTCGAGTTCGTGAACCGGACGGGACGCGTAGCCGCGATCGGGACGCTCGCCCAGCTCGGCGGCGTCGTCGCCGGCGAGCTCGGAACGAGGGTCGAGCCGGCCGCGGTTCCTGCCGGGGCGAGCCGCTGACTGTGGACATGTCGGCGGAGCAACCACGACCGCCGGGCGCCACTGCCCGCGAGCCGTCGCTGCTCCAGTCGATCTTCGTCGTCGCGATCCTCATCGCGCTGATCGCGACGACGGTCGTCCTCTTCGGGACCGACGCGACCAACGGTCCGCTCCAGGTCGCGCTGTTCATGAGCGCCGTTGTCGCCGGGTTCGTCTCGCTGTCGCTCGGGCACCGCGCCGCGGAGATCAGCGGCGCCGTCGTTGGCGGGATCTCGTCGGCGATGCAGGCCCTGTTCATCCTGCTTGCCGTCGGCGCGCTCATCGGCACGTTCAACATGGCCGGCACGATTCCCGCGATCGTCTACTACGGCATCGGGCTGATCGAGCCGTCGCTGTTCTACCTGTCGACAGCAATCGTCTGCGCGCTCGTCGGGCTCGCGATCGGCAGCTCGTGGACGACGGCGGCGACGCTCGGCGTCGGATTCGTCGCGCTGGCACCGCTGATGGGCGCGTCCGCTGCCGTGACGGCCGGCGCGGTCGTGTCAGGAGCCTATTTCGGCGACAAGATGACGCCGCTGTCCGAGACGACGGTGCTCGTGCCGTCGCTCGTCGGGGGCGTGAGCGTCAACGAGCACATCGCCGGGATGCTCTGGTCGTCGGGCCCGGCGTTCCTCATCGCGCTGGTGCTGTTCGCCCTGGTCGGGCTCGCGACGCCGATGGGCGAGCCGGTCTTCGATCCCGCCAGCGCGCAGCAGGCGCTCGCCAACGAGTTCCACATCTCGCTCCTGAACTTCCTGCCGCTGGTCGCGCTCGTGATCCTCTCGATCAGGCGCGTCCCGCCATTCCTGGCCATCTTCACATCGGCGGTGTTTGCGGGCTTCTTCGCCTGGTTCACCCAGCCGCAGCTCGTCGCCACGTTCGCCGGCGCGGAGTCGTTCTCGGTCGTCGCCGGGATCAAGTCGCTCTATCTCGCGATGGGGACGGGGTTCGAATCGGCGACCGGGGTCCCGGCCGTCGACACCTTGTTCTCGGGTGGCGGGATGTCGTCGATGCTGACGACCATCTGGCTGATCCTCGGCGCGCTGTCCTACGCGGCGGTCGTCGAGAGCGGCGGATACCTCGCCCGGCTCATCCGTCCGGTCCTCGAGCGGGCGAAGTCGACGGGCGCGCTGATCGCCGCGGTGGTCGGCACCGCGATCGGGCTGAACATCGTCGCCGGCGACCAGTACGTCGCGATCGTCATGCCGAGCCGAGTCTTCCGAGTCGTGTTCGCCGAGCGCGGGATCGCGCCACGGACGCTGTCGAGGACGGTCGAGGACTCCGGCACGGTCACCTCGCCGCTCGTGCCGTGGAACAGCTGCGGCGCATACATCTCCGGCGTACTCGGTGTCGCGACGCTGTCGTACCTGCCTTATTGCTTCTTCAACCTGCTGAGCCCGCTGATCTCGCTGGTCTACGGGTTCACCGGGTTCCGGATCGAGCGAGTGCCCGCATCGGGCGCCGAGCCGAAGGTTCGCCCGCAACCCCTGCCGGAGGCGGGCGCATGAACCGCGCGGCCAACACGAGGGAGGCTCCACGATGACGACAGCTGCTGCCACCGCGGAGGCGGCGCCAGCCGCGCCGGCCGCGCCAGCGACGCGCGGACTTCGTCTCCCATCGGCCTACACGATCCTGATCGGGCTGATCGTCGCGGTCGCGATCGCGACGTGGATCATCCCGGCGGGCCGCTACGACTTCAACGCCGACGGCACGCCGATCCCCGGCACGTACCACGCCGTCGAGGCGACGCCGGCGCGGATCCTGCGCGACTCACTGACGGCGCCGATCAACGGGATGTACGGCATCACGGGCGCCGACGGCACGATCTCGTACTACAACTCCGGCGAGCTGTTCGGCGCGATCGACGTCGCGCTGTTCATCCTCATCATCGGCGGCTTCCTGGGAGTCACGATGCAGACCGGGGCGATCCAGTCCGGCATCGCCCGAATCGTCCAGCGCCTGCACGGCCGCGAACGCTTGATGATCCCGGTCCTGATGGCGATCTTCGCCCTGGGCGGGACGACGTTCGGGATGGCGGAGGAGAGCCTCGCCTTCTACGTCCTCATCATCACCGTCATGGTCGCGGCCGGGTACGACTCGGTCACGGGCGCGGCGATCCTGCTGCTCGGCTGCGGGATCGGGGTCATGGGCTCGACGATCAACCCGTTCGCGACCGGAATCGCGTCGGGATTCGCGGGCACCAGTATCGATGCCGGGCTCATCGGCCGCCTCGTCATCCTCGTCGTCGGGACGATCGTCGGGACGTGGTGGGTGATGCGCTACTCCGCGCGCGTCAAGGCCGACCCGAGCAGGTCGCTCGTGGCGGCGAACCGTACCGAGATCGACGCCCACTTCCTCGCCGGTACGGCGGGCGACACCGACACGGGTCCCATGACGGGCAAGCAGAAGGTCGTCCTCGTCCTCTTCTTCCTGGCCTTCCTCGTGATGATCGTCGGGATCGTTCCGTGGTCAGATCTCGGGATCAGCTTCATCCCGACGCTGGCGTGGTGGTTCCCGGAGATGACCGCGTCGTTCCTCCTGTTCTCGATCCTGATCGGGATCGCGGGCGGAACGTCCGAGTCGAAGTTCGTCGACGGCTTCGTCAACGGCGCGCGGGATCTGCTCGGCGTCGCGCTGATCATCGGGATCGCTCGCGGCGTGACCGTGATCATGACCAACGGACAGATCACGGACACCGTGCTGAACGCGGCGGAACAGGCCGTCTCGGGCCTCGGCGGCGTCGCCTTCATCAACCTGATGTTCGCCCTGTTCCTGCCACTGTCGTTCCTCATCCCGTCGTCCTCGGGCCTGGCGACGGTCGCCATGCCGATCATGGCGCCGCTGGCGAGCTTCGCGAACGTCGCGCCTGAGCTCGTCGTGACGGCGTACCAGACCGGCAACGGCATCGTGAACCTCGTGACGCCGACCTCGGCGGTCGTGATGGGCGGCCTCGCCATCGCACGGGTCGGGTACGGGACCTGGCTCAAGTTCGTGTGGCCGGTTCTCATCGTGCTCGCCGTGCTCTGCATGGTCGTGATGTCGGCCGCGGTGCTCCTGAAATGACGACGACGACAGCCAGCAAGCGAGAGGTGGGCGAGATGACCCAGGAACGCGCGGCGGGGGCCGCGAGCACCCCGGCCTGGCACGGCATGCCGATCGACGAGGTGCTCCGCGCCCAGGGTGTCGACGCCGGCCGCGGGCTCGCGGCCGCGGAGATCGAAGCGCGGCGGGCCAAGTATGGTCCCAACAAGTTCGCCGAGGCCGCGAAGGAGCCGCGCTGGCGGACCTTCCTGCGGCAGTACCGCGACCCGATGCAGATCGTCCTGCTCGTCGCCGGCGTGATCAGCATGTTCCTGCCGAACCAGTTCGCCACCGGCGTGCTGCTCGTGCTGCTGACGCTCCTCAACGCCTTCCTCGGCATCAACCAGGAGGGCAAGGCGGAAGCGAGCGTCGCCGCGCTCCAGAAGATGATGGTCGTCAAGGCCAAGGTGCGGCGCGGCGGCGACGTCGTTCTCGTGCCGATGGAGGAGCTCGTCCCCGGGGACATCGTCAACATCGAGGCCGGCGATCTCGTCCCGGCCGACGGCCGCATCTTCCGCGCCGCGACGCTCGAGATCGACGAGTCCGCGCTGACCGGCGAGAGCTCGCCGGTGCCCAAGAGCACGGACCCCGTCGCCGCCGAAGCGGCCCTCGGCGACCGGATCGACATGGCCTTCATGAACACCCAGGTGACGCGCGGCGCGGCGAGCTTCGTCGTGACCTCGACCGGCATGGCGACCGAGGTGGGGCACATCTCCGACATGCTCCAGGGGCAGACGGCCGAGGCGACGCCGCTGACCAAGCAGCTCAACCGCCTGACGAACCAGATCCTCATCATCGCCGGCGTCGCGCTCGCGATCTCGATCGGCCTCGGGCTCGTTCGCGCCCAGCCGTTCGACGTCCTGTTCCTGACCGCCGTCGCGTTCTCCGTGTCGGCGATCCCGACCGGCCTGCCGGCCGTCGTGACGACGATCCTCGCCGCCGGAACGTCCACCCTCGCGGCCTCGGGCGCGATCGTGAAGCGGCTCCGCTCCGTCGAGACGCTCGGCTCGACATCGGCCATCAACTCCGACAAGACGGGAACGCTGACGCTCAACCAGATGACCGCCGTCCAGATGGCGGTCGCCGGCCACCGGTTCGCGATCAGTGGCGAGGGCTACTCACCCGTCGGCACGATCACGGGCGAAGGCGAGGAGATGTCCCTCGAGCGGTATCTCCTGCCGATGGCGCTCTGCGCGGACGCGGTTGCCCGCGACGGCGGCCTCGTTGGCGATCCGACCGAAGGCGCCCTCGTCGTCCTCGCCGCCAAGGGCGGTGTCGATCCGGAGCTGACCCGGGAGCACTACCCGCGCATCGCGGAGGTGCCGTTCGACGCGGCGTACAAGTTCATGGCGACGTTCCACCGAATGACGGACGACGCCGGGCGCGAGATCGTCCGCGCCTACGTCAAGGGCGCGCCGGACCAGCTCCTCGCGCGGGCGACATCGATCGTGCTGCCGGACGGCAGCCTGGCTCCCGTTGCCGAAGGCCGCGATCGCTACCTCAACGAGAACGAGCGGCTGGGGGCGATGGGGCTGCGGGTGATGGCGACGGGCCAGCGCGACTTCGACCCGAAGACGTTCGACGGCTCGGGCGACCTGCTCCCGCTCATCACCGACATCCAGCTGCTCGCGATGGTCGGCATCGTCGACCCGCCGCGGCCTGAGGCCAAGGTCGCCATCGCCAAGGCGAAGGAGGCCGGCATCCAGGCCCGGATGATCACCGGCGACCACGCCGTGACGGCGGCCGCGATCGCGCGGCAGCTCGGCATCGAGGGCGAGGCGATCACCGGCGCGGAGTTCGCGGCGATGACCGACGCCGAGCTCGAGAAGCGGATCGAGACCGTCGGCGTCATCGCCCGCGTCGCGCCGGAGGACAAGGTCCGGCTCGTCGACATCCTCAAGCGCAAAGGTCACGTCGTCGCGATGACCGGCGACGGGGTGAACGACGCGCCGGCGCTCAAGCGGGCCGACATCGGCGTGGCCATGGGCATCACTGGCACAGAGGTCTCGAAGGAGGCCGCCGTGATGATCCTCACCGACGACAACTTCGCCACGATCGTCCGCGCGGTCGAGCTCGGGCGCGCGCTGTACGACAACCTCGTTCGCTACATCCGGTTCCAGATGGCCGCGCTGTTCGGGTTCATCGCCACGTTCCTGGGCTCGAGCATCCTGTTCATCGCGTCGGGGACGCCGTTCCTGCCGCTGCAGACCCTGTGGATCAACTTCACGGTCCAAGTCGCGCTCGCCATCGGCCTCGGCTACGGCAAGCCGCGCCCGGACCTGATGCACGACGCGCCTCGACCGCCTGAGGTCCCGATCCTCCCGCGCCGCCTCCTGGCCTGGGTCGTCGTT
This sequence comes from Chloroflexota bacterium, assembly GCA_045804485.1. GTDB lineage: Bacteria > Chloroflexota > Limnocylindria > Limnocylindrales > CSP1-4 > SPCO01. The sequence continues at coordinate 3,824 of JBJMNA010000089.1, read as the reverse complement.
GCCGGCGTCGTCATGGCCGCCTGCACGCTCGGCGTCATCGCCTGGGCGACGCCGCTCTACGGCGAGGCGGCCGCGCGGACGCTTGGCGTCGTCGTCTTCTCGCTGACGAACATCTGGTTCGCCCTCGAGACCTCCAACGAGGACGCGACGATCTTCGGATCCGACCTCCTCGAGAACCCCACGCTGCTGAAGGCGGCCGGTGTCGCCTTCCTGTTCACCGTCCTCGCGACCGAGCTCCAGATCACCAACCGGATCCTGGACACGGTCAACCTCACCATCGATCAGTGGCTGCTCTGCTTCGTCGTGTCGCTGCCCGTGCTCGTGGTCGCCGAGGTCAAGAAGCTCCTCCACATCCGGACGACAACCGTGCCACCCGTGGTGGCGACAAAGGTCGCGCCGGTCGCGGCGTAGCAAGACGCGGAGGCTCGAGGATTCGCTCGGCGGATCGAGTACGAGGCGACGGCTATATTCCGGTCAATGGCAATCCGGATCGTGCTCGCCGATGATTCGCGCGCCGTCCGGGACGTCCTGGTGGAGATCCTCAATCGGTCGCCCGAGCTTGACCTCGTCGGGCTAGCCGACGACGAGCCGACGCTTCTGGCCGCGATCGAGGAGTTCGCGCCCGACGTTGTCGTGACGGATGTCCGGATGCCGCCGACAGGCACCGACGAGGGCGTTCGCGTCGCCGAGTCGCTCGCGGCGACGCACCCCGGCATCGGGGTCGTGATCGTGACCGGGTTCAACGACCCGGGGTGGCTTTCGCGGGTATTCGACCGCGGCACCGAGAACCGGGCCTGGGTCATGAAGGAACACGTGTACACGCGCCACCAGCTGATCGCCGCCGTCAGGACGGTTCACCAGGGCGAGCGGTGGATCGATCCGTCGCTGACGGCGCGGAGCTGAGCCCGTCGAGGGGAACGGTCCCGAAGACGGTCGTGCCGCTGCCCGCGGTGCTCGTGATCGTCAGCCGCCCTCCGAGGGCCCCAAGCCGGTCCTCCATGCTCTGAAGGCCGGTGCCGCGGACTTCCCCCACTCCGAACCCACGCCCGTTGTCGGTCACGCGGAACGTGAGCTGTCCATTCATCTCGGCGAGCTCGACCGAGACATTGACCTCGCGCCCGCCATGCTTCATCGCGTTCTGGATCGCTTCGAGGCAGCAGTAGTAGACCGCCGACTCGATCTCGGGCGGGTATCGACCTACCCCGACGGCCACGATCAGCGGCTGGGGCGCCGCGTGCTCGTGGGCGTGGCTGATCGCGGTCGGCAGGCCTGACGCGACGAGGAGTGGCGGGTACAGGCCCTGAGCGACCTCCCGTACCTCGGCGAGCGCATCCTCGACACTCCGGACGATCGTCCGAAGCCGCTCGCGACGTGGCTGATTGAGGTCGCCTTCCTCCGCTTCGATCTCGAGGCGGATCTTGATCGAGATGAGGCGCTGCTGGACGCTGTCGTGGAGGTTGCGTTCGAACTTGCGCCGCTCTTCGTCAGCGGTACGGACGAGCCGCGCGCGAGACTCCGCGAGCTCCCCGAGCGCGTCCCTCCATCTCGCTTCGAGATCGGCGTTCTCGGCGGCCAGGAGCGCGGCTGCTCCCGCGGTTTCGAGGAGCTCCGGATCGTCGTTGAGCTGCGGATCGTGAATGAGGGCCACGCTCGGAGTGCCCTCGTGCGAGATCAGCGTCATGGCGCGACCCGGTTCGGCGTCCGGCGATCCTTGCTGACCGCCGAGGAAGACGAGCCGGAGCCGAGGATCGCCGAGGTGTGCGCGGAGCATCGCCTGGAGCTCGTCCCTTGACGGCCGCTGGAGCGCCTGACGGACGAGATCCGACATGGCCCGCTTCGCAAACAGCTCGGCCGCGATCAACGCCGCGAGGAACCCGTACCACAGCGCCGCGCGAGCTACGACGATGCCCCACTTGACGAACTCGGTAACGGGCGACGGCGGCGCGCCCACCGCTCCCAGCAGCTGGAAGGTGATCTGGAAGGCGAGAAACAGCAGCGCGATCGGCGTCCCGATCACGCGCGCCCGGCGCTGCGGCGGCGTCCCCGTCGCCAGGCGCCAGATCAGCAGCCCGGCCGTGAGCATCGACGCGAAGATGACGCCATATCGAAATGACTCGAGCAGGGTTGCCGCGAGCTCGGGGTTCGACGTGATCGCGAGCTCGTTCTTCGGGCACACCGTAAGGCACCCCGAGATGGAAGCCCCGGCGCCCGTCTGCGGCTGGACCAGCAAATTCAGCACGGACGGCAGCGGCGAGACGAGGATGCTGATGGCGAGGACGGCCATCGCCGGCCGATCGAGTCGCCCGGTCGGGAAGGCCAGGATGAGGACCCTCGTCGCGATCCCGATGGCGATCTCGGCGAGCAGCCCGATCGAGAAGAGCCACGAGTTGCTCGACGACTGGAAGACGTAGAGCGCGCCGAGGAACCCGAAGCCGATGAGCATCGGCCCGAACCGGCTTCGCGGGCGACGGCGATACCAGTACAGGCCCGCGAGGACGGGGCCGAGGATGAAGTCGGCCTTCTGGACCGCCAGCCAGCCCGGGTAGGCGAGGAAGTCCGCCGAAAGCGTGACCCACACGGCAGCAATGGACGCCGCGACCGCCCCGAGGAGGACGGCGACCTGCCACATGGGCGTGCCGCGCGCGACAGAATTGATCCCGTCCCCCCTGAGCTTCAAGCTTGCGCGGCTCCATGTTGCTTTGTGTCACGTGCTGCTATTTAACGGATGCTGTCCACTACCGATCTCCTGCCGTCGATGAGGCGCGCCGCTCGCCCCGGCGACAGAGCGAGCTTGTGTCCGAATCGAGCGACTGTTGACCTCCGGAAGGGCATCACCCCCCGGCGCATCGATCAGGCGCCAGAAACACGTCGGACTGCCTCAACAGCGGTTGGCATTCCGCGGGTCTCTAGGTACCGAATGAGGCTCTCCAGCGACTGGAGGTAGCACCGGACCGTCTTTGGGCTCCGGTTCGCAGCGAGCAGGTGGGCGCTGAAACGACTGCGCAAAAGCGCGCAGCGTCAGCGAGGAGGGGAGGTCTCGACCGTCATGCCGGCTCCTTTGCGAGACGTGCCAATAGGCATCTCGCTGGGCCGTCAGGCCGAGAACCGCGGAGCCGCTCTAGCCAGTTGGCGTGTCGACGCACGCTCAGCAGAGGGAGTGGAGCCGACACTCGGATTTGAACCGAGGACCTGCTGTTTACGAAACAGCTGCTCTACCGCTGAGCTATGTCGGCCCGAGGGCGGGAGTATAGGTGATGAGTTCAGGCAGCTGGTGCTGTCAACCTCGACGAGAGGCTGGCAATTCGAGGCCTTGCTCGCCCGCCGAACGCCGTTACAGCAGATAACCCGTACACCGGGCCGCGACGTGTCGCCATCGTGAGAAAGCAGGGCAGCGTTCTCTTGATCCCCGCATGGACGCCCCGAGGTGGGGCCCGGCGGCTCGCGAGATCAACGCGCTCGCACTCACGCGTCGCCGGCCCGACACGTTGCCGGGCCGGGGGGAGGCGCAGGCCTGAGCTACGCCGTCGGGGCAGCTGGCGGCGGCGCGACCGGAGCAGCGGCGCCGGCGGCCGACGCCGCGGTTGCCTGAGCCATCGCCGCCTGCGCCGCCTGCATTTGCTCCATCGCCGCCTTCTGGGCCGGCGTCAGCAACGACACCTCATGCTCCATGAAGCGTTCGCGGACGCCTGTGCTGTTCAGGTAGAGGAAGAGAGTGAACGCCACGAACATCGGGACGAACTCCGCCTCGAGCGTCGACGTGCCGAGGACGGCGAAGAACCCGAAGATCAGGGTGAACATCGAGATGAACAGGCCGAACGACCAAG
>JBJMNA010000088.1:0-6015 GCA_045804485.1 Chloroflexota bacterium | reverse complement strand
TGGCGGCCTCCCGGACCTGGCCGACGAACCAGCGGATGAGGTCCGGGTCGGCCAGCTGGAGGATGAGACCGTCGGCGACGCGGCCGGTCATCGCGAGGGCCATCGGGCCGTAGCCGGCCACCCAGATCGGGAGCGTCCAGCCACTCGTCCATGGGAAGCGCAGCTCCGTGCCCTCGTACTCGATCGCTTCGCCCGCGACGAGGGCCCGGATGACGCGGATCGCCTCCTCGGTCCCGGCCATCGTGATCGGCGGCTTGCCCAGCACGCGACGGGCGGAATCACCGCGCCCGATGCCGAGGTCCATCCGGCCCCCGGACAGTTCATCGAGGCTCGCCAGGAGCGATGCGGTGACGCTCGGCTCGCGCGTCCCCGGGTTCGTGACGCACGTACCGAGGCGCATCCGCTCGGTCACCCCGGCCATGAGCGTGAGCAGGGGATACGGGTCGCGCCACAGGACGTGACTGTCGAACAGCCAGCCGTACTCGAAGCCCGCGGCTTCTGCCTGGCGCGTCAGCGCAAGCGTCCGCTCAGGGGTGTGCTCGGGCTTGAGCGTGAAGCCGAACTGCATGGTCGCTGCCGCACCTCTGGGAACGAAGCGGCTCGGCTGTCCTCCTCCAGACAGCCGAGCCGGGGGGATGGTAGCGCGAACTAGGGACGCGTGAGGTCTGCGTACGCCTCGGGTCGGCGGTCCCTGAAGAACTGCCAGGTATTGCGGACCTCGAGGATCCGGTCGAGGTCGAGGTCGCGGACGATCAGCTCCTCGTCGTGGGCGCTGCCGACGTCGCCCACGAACTGGCCGCGGGGGTCGACGAAGTAGCTCTGCCCGTAGAAGTCGTCATCGCCGATCTCGGCCTCGATGCCTACGCGGTTGATCGTCCCGACGTAGTAGCCGTTGGCGACAGCGTGGCTGACCTGCTCGATCCGCCAGAGGTATTCCGACAGGCCTCGGCTCGTGGCCGACGGGATCAGGACGATCTCCGCGCCGTTGAGGCCGAGCGCCCTCGCACCCTCAGGGAAGTGGCGGTCGTAGCAGATGTAGACGCCGATCTTGCCGACCGCGGTCTCGAACACTGGGTAGCCGAGGTTCCCCGGCCGGAAGTAGAACTTCTCCCAGAAGCCCTTGACGTGCGGGATGTGGGTCTTGCGGTACTTGCCGAGGTACGTCCCGTCCGAATCGATCACGGCGGCCGTGTTGTAGTAGATGCCCGAGGCCTTCTCGTCTTCCTCGTACATCGGCGCGACCACGACCATCCCGGTCTGCTTGGCGAGGTCCTGCATGCGCTTGGTCGTCGGGCCGTCGGGGATCAGCTCCGTGTAGGAGTAGTACTGGGCGTCCTGGACCTGGCAGAAATACGGTCCGTAGAACAGCTCCTGGAACAGGATGAACTGGGCGCCCTGCTTCGCCGCCTCGTGGGCGCGTTCCTCGTGCTTCTGGATCATCGATTCCTTGTCGCCGGTCCAGCTCGCCTGGACGAGCGCGCCGCGGACGGATCGGGCCATGTCGCGCATCACCTCGCTCGGGGTGGTCGGGTAGGTCGAAGGCGCTGAGGGTACACCGATGCAGGAATGGTGTGATGACAGATCGAGCTCGGATCGACGCCTCGGACGGTCGTTGTCCTCATCGTAAGGGCGGAGATAAGACTGGCAGTCGTGACGAGCAGGCCAACGGCGCGCGAACGACCAGCGGTCAGTCGGGGATCGCCTCGGGCCGGCGACGCATGTACCACTCGGTGAACTCGCCGCAGCGGCCGTCGTCGTCGAAGCGGCAGACGAAGATGTTGGCGAACTCGCGGTCGACCGCAGCGTGGTCGTCGGTGAGGTAGCGGGTCCGGCCGTGCGCGACGCAGACGTCGCCGTCGATCGCCAACACCTTGTAGTCGGCCTCCCACGAGCCAGGCTCGTCCGGGTCCGCGAGCCACGCTGCGACGACCGCCGCGCGCCCGACGACTGCCTCTGAGAACGCGTCGAAGGCGTAGCGGACGTCTGGCGTGAACAAGTCGCCGATGGCCAGCGGATCGAGAAGCCGCCACGCATCGACGTAGCGATCGAGCCAGGACTGGAATGCCGCGTGATCCATCCGGTACCTCGTCGCGGGGTGTCGCCACGGTAGCATCGAGTCCGAAAAACGAGGAGGAACGATGTCGGACGCACCCCGAGTCCTGACCCGCGCCGCGGCCCTGGCCAGCGACTATCTCGCAACCCTGCCTGACCGGCCGGTCGCTCGGTCCGTGGACCTCGCGGCGCTCCGGGCGTCGATGGGCGGCCCACTCCCAGACGGTCCCATGGACCCGGTCGCCGTCGTCGAGGCGCTCGCCGCCGCCGCCGACCCAGGGCTCGTCGCCACCGCCGGTCCGCGGTTCTTCGGCTTCGTGATCGGCGGCAGCCTGCCTGCGGCCGTCGGCGCGGACTGGTTGACCGCGGCCTGGGATCAGAATGCCGCGTTCTACATCACCTCTCCGGCCGCGGCTGTCGCCGAGGAGGTCGCGGCGGGCTGGCTGGTGGAGCTGCTGGGGCTCCCCGCGGGCACGAGCGTCGGCTTCGCCTCGGGCGCGACGATGGCCAACTTCACGGCACTCGCCGCAGCCCGTCATGCCGTCCTGGCCCGTGCCGGCTGGGACGTGGAGCGGTTCGGGCTCCAAGGCGCTCCGCCGCTGACGGTCGTGACGCACGCCGGTTCGCATGCGACCGTCTACGCCTCGCTCCAGATGCTCGGCCTCGGCCGTGAGGGCGAGCGGGTCCGTGCCGTCGAGGCCGACGATCAGGGCCGGATGCGTCCCGACGCGCTGCGCGCCGAGTTGGCCACGATCGAAGGCCCTGTCATCGTCTGCGCGCAGGCCGGCAACGTGAACACCGGTGCATTCGACCCATTCGACGTCATCGCGCCGATCGTCCGCGACCGCGGCGGCTGGCTCCATATCGATGGCGCCTTCGGCATCTGGGCAGCCGCCGTGCCGTCGCTTCGCGAGAACATGCGCGGCCATGACGAGGCGGATTCGTGGTCGACCGACGCGCACAAATGGCTGAACGTGCCGTACGACTCGGGGCTCGTCTTCGTCCGAGACGCGGCTGCCCACCACGCCGCGATGACGTTCGGCGCTGCGTACTACGTCGAAGCCGACGGTGGGGCGCGCGATTCCTACAACTGGGTGCCCGAATCGTCACGCCGTGCGCGAGGCTTCACGATCCTCGCCGCCCTGCGCTCACTCGGGCGTCAGGGGCTGGTCGACCTCGTGGAGCGCGATTGCAGGCTCGCTCGCCGGATGGCGGACCGTCTCGCCGGCGCGCCCGGCGTGACGATCCTCAACGAGGTCGTGCTCAACCAGGTGCTCGTCGGCTTTCGCGACGATCAGCTGACTCGCGACGTCATCGCTGCCGTGCAGCGAGACGGGACATGTTGGTTGGGCGGCACGACCTGGGCCGGCCGTGCCGCCATGAGGATTTCGGTGTCTGGTTGGCAGACGACCGAGGACGACGTCGACCGGTCGGCCGACGCCATCCTGCGGTGCCTGAGTGAGGTCAGCTAGCCGCCTTCGTCGACATCCCCGTGTGGAGATATGCGGTGAACCGCGCCGTCACGGCAAACACGCCATGGATCCGGACGCCGCTCGTGAGCGTGCTGATGGCCTTTCCGCTCCCGATGTAGATACCCACATGGGTGCCGTAGCCCCAGATGACGAGGTCTCCGACCCTGGGGTTGTACCGGCTCGCCTTGCCGCGGGCTTTGAACCACAGATAGAGCGAGCGGGCTGATCGGAGGTACGGCGAGTGGATCGCCGCTCCGTCACCGGCCTTGCGGAACGAGTAGATGACCAGGCCCGAACAATCGAACGAGTACGGACCGGTCGCGCCATACCGCCATGGATCACCCAACTGAGCCTTGGCGATGTTGATGATCTGCTGCGCCTCCGTCGTCGTCGATGCGGCGGCCGGACTCGACGGGGCGAGACTGAAGAGGACTGCCCCTGCGAGGGCGAGGGGGATGAACGCTCGTGCGCCCATTCGTGGCGTGCGCAATGGTGCTCCTTCCTGCCAGGACGTCACGCTCGAGGCGCGACGGGCGATGACGCCCGCGGAATCGCACGGAAGGACGGGGTGAGCTCAGGGTGAGCCTGAGGGGAGAGGTGCCGACACGATGGGACGTTGCCGGAAGGGGGCTCGGTGGGAGCCGCGCGATCGGGGCGTTTTCGTGTTTTCCGGGTTCCCGTCTATGGACCTGGGGGTCGTCGGCGATGCGCAGTCTAGCGGGGTTCCCAGAATCTGTCAGGAGACTGCAAGGCGTGCGCTAGCATCGCCGCGTGACGACGACGAGGGGGGACCCGACCGCGCCGCTGATCCTCGTCAATCCGCGGGCGTCGAAGATCGTCGATCCGGTCAAGCGGGAGCGTGTGACCGCAGCCGTCGTCGGCGCCGTCCGGAAGCGGTTCGGCCGCGAGCCGAGGGTCGAGGCCGAGACCCTGGAGACCACCCGGGCGGCGCTCGCGGAAGCGATCGGCGCGGAGCTCGTCGTGGTGGTCGGCGGCGACGGGACCGTCCGTGAGGCGGCGAGCGCGGTCATCGGCCGGCCGACGCCGCTCGCGGTCGTCCCTGCGGGGACGGGGAACGTGCTGGCGGCAGCGGTCGGCATCCGCGGCGTCCGGGCGGGGATCGATGCGATCCGCCACGGACAGGAGCGGGTCATCGACCTCGGACGCGCACGCTGGACGGCCGCGACGAGCGACGGGCCGAGCGGCGCAGGGACGGTCGCCAGGACACCGGACACGGACCCTCACGAGCGGATCTTCGCTGTCGCGTGCGGGATGGGACTGGACGCGCGGATCATGGAAGCGGCTGAGCACGAGTGGAAACGGCGGATGGGGTTCGGTGCGTATGTCGGTGCGGCCGTCCGCGAGGTCCTTCGCCTCGAGAGCGCCCATTTCCACATCGAGGCCGACGGCGAACGGCTCGAGATCGAGGGCTACCTTGCCCTCGTCGTGAACGCAGGCGACCTCGTCCCAGGGCGGATCGGGCCGCGCCGTCCGGTCGACCCATCGGACGGCGAGCTCGACCTCATCGTGCTCGGTGGGACGAACCCGGCGGCTGGTCTCGTCTCGGCGGCGAAGGTGATGATCCGCGCCGGCGACCTCACAGGCGGGGTCATCCGACGAGCCGTCCGCGACGTCGTGATCGATGCGGAGCCCGCCCAGCCCATCGAGACCGACGGCGACCCGCACCCGCCCGGACGGCTCCACGCGACCGTGATCCCGGCGGCGCTGAAGCTCCTCGTCCCCGCGCGGTGAGCGAACCTCGGAAACCGCCCAGCCACCGCTGCTAGCCTGTGCAGATGTCGGCCGTCACGAACATCCGGGAGCGGTATCCGCTCGGCGTGATCGTCGTCGGTGCGATCTCCCTCGCGCGCGTGCTGACGATCGCGGCAGGTCTGTTCCCCGTCCGAGAGTCCGGCATCCTCGCCTGGCTCTCCGACAATGGACCGTTGCCGGACGTCCCCGAAGGCACGGATGTCGAGATCGTGGTCCGCGCGATGCTGGTCGGGCTCCTCGTCGCGAGCGTCCTCACCATCATCGGACTGATCCTGCGCAAGAGGTGGGCGTGGGTCCTCGCCATCGTCAGCGCGGGCGCGATCCTCGCGATCGACCTTGGCTGGTGGTTCGCCGGCGAGGGCCGCTATACGTCGATGCTGATGAACGTCATCGCGGTCTTCTACCTGAACCAGCGTGACGTCCGGCTGGCCCTGCGCGGGACGCGGGAACCGTGACGACGCCGACCGCGATCCCGGTCCCCACCGATGTCGAGCTCCTGCGGCGGCTCGAGCCGATCCTGCGGTTCACCGACGGCGAGCTGTTCTTCCCGATGGCGACCGGGCCGTACGTCGAGTCGTGCGATCTGCTGGCAGGGCCATCGCTGCGCGAGGCGCGCGTGGTCGTGCCGGCCGGCGAGCTGACGCTCGAGAAGCTCGCGGAGGTCGGCGATCCGGCGCCGGGCGAGGCGCAGTTCCTCCGGTTCGTCCCGAAGCCGCTC
>JBJMNA010000087.1:0-8737 GCA_045804485.1 Chloroflexota bacterium | reverse complement strand
GCGTCGATCTACCTCGCGACGATCGGTCCACACGGCCTTCGCGACGTCGCGGCCTTAGGCGCAGCCCGGGCAGCCGACCTCGAGTCGGCGCTCGCGGGCGTCGGGGTAGAGAGGCTCCATCGCGGGCCGTACCTCAACGAGTTCGCGATCTCCGTGCCGGACGCTCGGACCGTCCATCGGAGGCTGCTGTCGTCGGGCGTCCTCGCCGGCCTCGTGCTCGCCGACGCCGAGCCCGACGATCCGTCGCTTGCCGATGGGCTCCTCGTCTGTGCGACCGAGCTCACGACCTCGGCCGAGATCGCCACATTCGCCGGCGCGCTCTCGGCCGTCCTCGCCGATCACGACATCCCGGCGGCGGTGACGGCATGAGCGTGACCGGCGAGCGGCTCCAGCCGACGCTCTTCGAGCGCGGCCGCCCGGGCCGCGGCGGCAGCAAGATCCCGCATCCGCCCAAGGACGCCCTTGACCGCATCCCGGCGGCCGCGCGGCGCACCACCGCGCCGGCCCTGCCCGAGATGAACGAACCCGACGTCGTCCGTCACTACGTCAACCTCTCGCAACTCAATTACGCCGTCGACACCGGGTTCTACCCGCTCGGGTCGTGCACGATGAAGTTCAACCCGAAGCTCAACGAATGGGCGGCGCGCCTGCCGGGCTTCGCGAACCTCCATCCGATGGCCCCGGACGAGGTCGCCCAGGGCACCCTGCAGCTCCTTTGGGAACTCGAGCGAGCCCTCGCCGAGATCTCGGGGATGCGCGCGGTGACGCTCCAGCCGGCGGCCGGCGCCCAGGGCGAGCTCACCGGCATCCTGATGATCCGCGCACATCACCGCGCGACGGGCGAGGGCCACCGCGACGAGGTCCTCGTCCCGGACTCCAGCCACGGCACGAACCCGGCGACTGCCTCCATGGCCGGATACCGGACGATCACGATCCCGTCGGCAGCCGACGGCGGCGTCGACGTCGACGCCTTCCGCGCGGCGCTCGGTCCCAAGACCGCGGCGGTCATGATCACCAACCCGTCCACGCTCGGGCTGTTCGAGACCCGCATCGGCGACCTCCTCGCCGCGGTCCACGAGGCGGGCGCCCTGGCATACATGGATGGCGCGAACCTGAACGCGATCCTGGGCCGGTTCAAGCCCGGCGAGGCCGGCTTCGACGTCATGCACTTCAACGTCCACAAGACGTTCTCGACGCCGCACGGCGGGGGCGGTCCAGGGGCGGGCCCGGTCGGCGTGGGCGACACCCTCTTGCCGTACCTGCCGGCACCCCGGGTCCTGCGCGACGACGATGGGTCGTTCCGGCTCGAGCGGCCAGGGGAGCGACCGACGTCCATCGGTCGTCTTCGCAGCTTCGTCGGCAACACGGGCGTCCTCGTGCGCGCGTATGCCTATATCCGCGCGCATGGCGGCTCCGGGCTGCGCGAGGTCAGTGACGACGCTGTCCTTGCCGCGAACTACCTGAAGTCGCGTCTCGCCGACACCTACGACATCCCCTACGACCGACCCTGCAAGCATGAGTTCGTCGCGTCCGCCGCGACGCTCAAGAAGTCGACCGGGGTCCGGACCCTCGACATCGCGAAGAGGCTGATCGACTACGGCTACCACCCGCCGACGATCTACTTCCCGCTCATCGTCGATGAAGGCATGCTCATCGAGCCGACCGAGACGGAATCCGTCGAAACGCTCGACGCCTTCGCCGACGCGCTGATCGCCATCGCGGGTGAGGCGAGGACGTCGCCTGACGTCGTCACCGGGGCGCCGCACACGGCCCCGGTCCGGCGCCTCGACGAGGCCATGGCGGCACGTCAACCGAACCTCCGCTGGCGTCCGATGAGCGGCGCCGAGACGCCGTGCCCCGATTGATTCACGCTCGTGGACAGGCGACCGAACGTTCGTTAGGCTGGAAGTTGACAGTGCATCGGGCGCTGTGGATAGTACCGGCAGCGCACCGACCCGATCCGTGCTGATGCCGCTGCTCGCCTAATCGTCCGTTTTCGAGCGGGAGGTTCGATCCGGACCCTTAGGTACATGAGGCGGCCTCGACAAGCGGGGAGCGGGCCGCGGTAGCGGGAGTTCAATCGGGTAAAGCAACCCGTTCGGAGGAGAATCCATGCAGAAACGACTCTTCGGCATCCTCGCCACCATCGCGATGATCGCGGCGGCTTGCGGCGGTGCCACCACCTCCTCGGCTCCGTCCGCGGCGCCGGCGGCGTCGTCCGGCGCATCGACCGCGCCCGGCGGATCCACAGCCCCTTCGGAAAGTGCCGGAGCGAGCGCTGAACCGAGCACCGGCGACCTCGCCGACCAGCAGGTCCTCCACATCGACCTCGGCCAGGAGCCCCCGACCCTCGACCCCAACAAGGCGCAGGACTCGACGTCGATCGCCGTCCTCCACGGCATCAACCGCGGTCTCGTCTACTTCGACAAGGACCTGAAGGTCGTTCCGGAGCTCGCGCAGGACCTGCCGGTCGTGTCCGCGGACGCCAAGACCCTGACCTTCACGCTCAAGGACGGCCTCAAGTACAGCAACGGCGACCCGATCGTCGCCGGTGACTTCGTGTACGGCATCAAGCGGACGCTCGACCCGCGGACCGCGGCGCCGTACGCGTACGTCCTGTGCGAGATCCAGGGTGCCGATGCGCTCCTCGGCGCGGCCAACGGCTGCGGCGACAAGGAGGCTCCCACCAAGGATGCCGATATCGAGAAGGCGCTCAAGAACGTCGGCGTGACGGCTCCCGACGACAAGACCGTCGTCGTCCAGCTCGCGAAGCCGGCCACCTACTTCGTCGACGTGATGGCGCTCTGGATCGCTGTCCCCGTCCAGGAGAAGTGGATCACCAGCGCGAACGCGACCGAGGCCAAGAACTACGTCGGCTCCGGTCCGTTCATCCTCGACACGTGGGATCACAACAGCCAGATCATCCTCAAGCCGAATCCGAACTGGACCGGCGACGTCAAGCCGACGCTGACCGAGATCGACATGTCCATGACGACCGAGCCGGCCCAGGGCCAGGCGGCGTACGAGGCAGGCGAGCTCGACATGGTCCTGACGCCGAGCGAGGACATCCAGCGCGTCAAGGCGGACCCGACCCTCGGCCCACAGGTCAAGGACATCCCCGCCCTCGCGATCACCTATTACGACTTCAACAACAAGACCGGCCCGACGGCGAACAAGGACTTCCGCATCGCACTGACGCAGGCGATCGACAAGAAGGCCTTCATCGACGCCACCTTCGCCGGCATCGGCGATCCCGCCAACAGCTTCGTGATGCCGGGCATCCCCGGTTACCAGGAAGACCTCAATCCGTATCCGTTCGATCTCGCGGCGGCCAAGGAGCACATGACGACAGCCCTGGCGGCTCTCGGCGTCAAGGACGCCGCGTCGCTCGGCAAGCTGAAGTTCGGCTTCAACTCCGGCGCCGGTCACGAGCCGCGCGTGGCGTTCCTCGCCGAGGCGTGGCGACAGGCATTCGGCCTCGAGACCGAGCAGATCGGCAGCGACTTCTCGGTCTTCCTGCAGCAGCGGACGGCCGGTGAGTACTCCATCGCCCGCGACGGCTGGGGTGCCGACTACCCGCACGCGAACAACCAGCTCGGTCTGTTCGTCTGCGGCGGCGGCAACAACGACGTCCAGTACTGCAACCCGGACTTCGACAAGCTGATGGCGCAGGCCGCAGCTGAGCCGGACCAGGCCAAGCAGGTCGACCTCTACAACCAGGCCCAGACCATCCTGATCAACGATGCGGCGTTCATCCCGCTTCGCTTCGGGCTGGCGACCTACGAGGTCCAGCCGTACGTCGGTGGCATCGTGAGCACCCCCTCGGACTCGCAGCTGCCGGGCGACCTGTTCTACGAGACGATCAACATCCAGAAGCACTGATCGCTTTCGGCGACCAGTGCCGGTGGGCCGGCTGAAAGGCCGGCCCACCGGGTCTCTATCTATCGAAACGCCTTCGATTAGCAGAGAGATGCCGTGATCGCATATATCGGCCGGCGCTTCCTCTGGATCATCCCGGTCCTGTTCACGGTCTCGATCATCACGTTCTTCCTGATGCATGCCGTCCCGGGCGGGCCCTGGGATCGTGAGAAGCATCTGCCCAAGGGAACCCAGGATCGGCTGAACGCCCAGTACGGGCTCGACCAGCCGCTCTACGTCCAGTACGTCAACTGGGCCGGGGCGTTCATCCAGGGCGACTTCGGCCCCTCGTACCGCTACCAGGACCGGCGCGTCAACGACATCGTCGCCGACGGCTTCTGGACGACCTTCCAGCTCGGCGTCATGGCCTTCATCGTGGCCGTCGTCGTCGGCATCCCCCTCGGGATCTTCGCGGCCCTCGGTCACAACCGCGGCCCGGATTACCTCGCGACGAGCATCTCCATCATCGGCATCGCCACGCCCGTCTTCGTGCTGGCCATCCTCATGATCGTCATCTTCTCGGTCAACTTAGGGTGGTTCCCGACCGGAGGCTGGAAGGGGCCCCAGTACTGGGTCCTGCCGACGATCGCGCTGGCCGGCTTCTCGATCGCGATCATCGCGCGCTACACGCGTGCGTCCATGCTCGAGGTCACCCGCAAGGACTTCATCCGGACCGCCCAGAGCAAGGGCCTTCGGAACCAGGCGGTCGTGTCCCGGCACATGATCCGCAACGCTCTGATCCCGGTCGTCACGATCCTCGGCCCGACGCTGGCATTTCTGGTCACCGGGTCGTTCATCATCGAGCGGATCTTCGGCATCCCGGGGATCGGCCAGTTCTACATCACCTCGATCTCGACACGTGACTACAGCCTGCTCATGGCGATGACGATGCTCTACGCGTTCGCCGTCGCGTTCCTCAACGTCGTGGTCGATGTGCTGTACGCCTACATCGACCCGCGGATCCGGTACAGCTAGGAGTCGCGCGAGATGGCTACCAACACGACCGCTGTCCAGGCGAAGGTCGCGAAGCCGGTCGCGGCGCCCGGTCCGTGGCGCGAGGCGTTCGGGCGGCTGATCCGGAACAAGCTCGCTGTCGTCGGCCTCGTCCTCGTGGCGCTGCTCCTGTTCTGCGGAATCTTCGGCCCGCTCATCACGCCGTGGCCGTACCAGCACCAGGACCTCGCCGCCGTCCAGGCGAACGGCAACCGGCCGCTGCCGCCGTTCTCACAGGGCCACTTCCTCGGTACCGATCAGCTCGGTCGTGATCTGCTGAGCCGGCTCCTCGACGGCGCACGGATCAGCATCACGGTCGCGTTCGTCGTCCAGTTCGTCATCATCTTCCTCGGCGTGCCGGTCGGCGCGCTCGCGGGATGGTTCGGTGGTCGGACGGACAACGCGCTGATGCGCCTGACCGACGTCATCTATGCCTTCCCGGACATCCTGTTCATCATCCTGCTGTCCGTCGCGTTCCGCGACACCGTGGTCGGCCAGGCGATGGACGGGCTGTTACTCGTGTTCATCGCCATCGGTCTTGTCGGGTGGGTCACCGTGGCGCGGCTGACCCGCGGACAGATGCTCGCGCTCAAGGAGACCGAGTTCGTCGAGGCGGCCAAGGCGATCGGCGTGAGCGACCGCAAGATCGTCACGCGGCACCTGCTCCCCAACGGGATGGGCCCGATCATCGTCGCCATCACCCTCGGGATCCCGGTCGCGATCCTCGCCGAGGCGACGCTCGCCTACATCGGCATCGGCGTCCAGCCGCCGCGCGCCTCGTGGGGCAGCCTGATCTCCGAGGGCCAGAAGTTCATCCGCTCCGAGCCGCATCTCGTCGTCTTCCCGGCCATCGCCATCGCTCTCGCCCTCATCGGGTTCACCTTCCTCGGCGACGGGCTGCGCGACGCGCTCGACCCGAAGCTCAAGGGCAAGCAGTAGGTGGTGAGCGCGGAGGAAGACGTTCCGGCAGCCGACGCACCAAGCATCGTGGAGCTGTCCGCGGACGACGTCCTGCGGGCACGCAACGAGGCGGTCGCGCAGGCGGGGCTCGGTCGCAACGCCGAGCACCTCCTCGAGGTCCGCGGCCTGTCGACGCATTTCTTCACGCCCGACGGGATCGTCCAGGCCGTTGATGACGTCAGCTTCGACGTCGGCTACGGCGAGACGCTCGGGCTGGTCGGCGAGTCAGGCTGCGGCAAGAGCGTCTCGGCGTTATCGATCGCGCGGCTCGTCCCGGATCCGCCCGGACGGATCGTCTCCGGGTCCATCCTCTTCGACGGCATCGACCTCCTGAAGCTCAGCCCCGAGGACATGCGCAAGCTCCGGGGCAAGGAGATCGGGTTCATCTTCCAGGATCCGCTCACCAGCCTGAACCCGACGCTGACGATCGGCTACCAGATCGGTGAGTCGATCCGCGAGCACATGGGGCTCTCGACCAAGGCCGCCAAGGACCGGATCACCGAGCTGCTGGCGAAGGTCGGCATCCCGCGACCCGCCGACCGGCTCAACGACTATCCGTTCCAGTTCTCGGGCGGGATGCGTCAGCGCGTGATGATCGCGATCGCACTGTCCTGCGACCCGAAGCTCATCCTCGCCGACGAGCCGACGACCGCGCTCGACGTGACCATCCAGGCGCAGATCCTCGAGCTCATCCAGCGCCTGTCGTCCGAGTTCGGGACCGCGGTCCTGCTGATCACCCACGACCTCGGCATCGCGGCCGGCATGTGTGACCGGGTCAACGTCATGTACGCGGGCCGGATCGTCGAGACGGGCACCGTCGACACGCTCTTCGAGAACCCGCGGATGCCGTACGCCTGGGGCCTGCTCGACTCGCTGCCGCGGATCGACGACGTCCGGGGCGACCGGCTGCGAACGATCGAAGGCCTGCCGCCGCTGCTCATCTCGCCGCCGAAGGCCTGCCGCTTCGGTCCGCGCTGCCCGTACATCCGGGACGTCTGCCGCGAAGCCGAACCGGAGCTCACCGCACGCGAGGGCGAGGACCACCAGGCCCGCTGTTTCGCCACAGAACCAGGGGGGTGGATCGCATGACCGCGACGGCGACTCCGACTCCGACGCCGGCGACGCCGGACGGTCCGGCCCCCAAACGGGAGCACGACGCGAACAACATCGTCGAGGTCGACGACCTCAAGGTGCACTTCCCGATCCGGGCAGGGATCTTCAAGTCCGTGAAGGGCTCGGTGAAGGCCGTGGACGGCGTCACCGTGGATGTCCGCCGGGGCGAGACACTCGGCCTCGTCGGCGAGTCCGGCTGCGGCAAGAGCACGATCGGCCGCGCGATGATCCGCCTCCGCGAGGCGACGGGCGGCAGCGTCCGGTTCGACGGCGTCGACCTCTTCTCGCTCGGCCCGGACGAGCTCCGCCGGATGCGGCGCCGGATGCAGATCATCTTCCAGGACCCGTATGGCTCACTCGATCCGCGGATGACCGTCGGGGCGATCGTCAGCGAACCCATCGAGACCCACCATCTCGCCGAGGGCGCCGCCAAGGACGATCGCGTGGCGGAGCTGTTGCGCCTCGTCGGCCTCGACCCGAAGTACGTCAAGCGCTACCCGCACGAGTTCTCGGGCGGTCAGCGCCAGCGCATCGGTGTCGCGCGCGCGCTCGCGGTCGAGCCCGAGTTCATCGTCTGCGACGAACCGATCTCTGCTCTGGACGTGTCGATCCAGGCGCAGGTCCTCAACCTGCTCACCGACCTGCGCACGCGGCTCGGGCTGACCTACCTGTTCGTGGCGCACGACCTGTCGGTCGTGAAGCACATCAGCGACCGGGTCGCGGTGATGTACCTCGGCAAGATCGTCGAGATCGGGCCGCCCGAGCAGCTGTACTCGGCGCCCGGCCATCCCTACACCCGAGCTCTCCTGTCGGCCGTGCCGGTCCCGGACCCCGTCGCCGAACGGAAGCGGAAGCGCGTCATCCTGAAGGGCGATGTGCCGTCGCCGGTGAACCCACCGTCGGGTTGCCGGTTCCACACCCGATGCTGGCTCTACGAACGGCTCGGCCAGCCCGAGGACTGCCGGACGGTCGACCCCGCACTACGGACGGTCGAGACGACGCCCGACCACCAGGCCGCCTGCCACTACTCGGACGAGGCGCTCAAGACCGACGTCGGCATCGCCCACATCAACGTCGCATCCGTCCGTCGCGGGACCCCCGATTCGGCGCTCGCGTCGCTCAAGGCGAATCCGCCCACGGGCGAGGCCCTGTCGGCACCGGACTTCGCGGCGGAGAAGACGATCAGCGACGGTCGCGAGTCGGCCACCGACACGTTCGGCGTCGAACCGCCGGACTCGACCGACACGCCGACCGACATCCAGAACCCGTTCTGAGGCCGGGGAGCGTCCGTCAGGCCTGAGCCGCCGCGGGCGGAGCGGTCGCCGGCGGCGTGGTCGCCACGGTCGCGGGAATCGGCTGCGCTCCCGGTCCACGGAAATGGCACGCGCAGAGGTGCTCGCGCTCGCTTTGGAGCTCGATGAGCGGTGGGACGACCTCCGCGCAGATCGCCGGGTCGCCGAGCTCCTGGCGCAGCGGACAGCGGGGGTGGAAGCGGCAGCCAGTCGGAGGATTCACCGGTGAGGGCACGTCGCCCTTCAGGATGACGCGCTTCCGCTTGCGTTCAGCCACGGGGTCCGGGACCGGCACGGCCGACAGGAGAGCTCGGGTGTAGGGATGCCCGGGCGCCGAGTAGAGCTGCTCCGGCGGCCCGATCTCGACGATCTTGCCGAGGTACATCACCGCGACCCGGTCGCTGATGTGCTTCACGACCGACAGGTCGTGCGCCACGAACAGGTAGGTCAGCCCGAGCCGC
>JBJMNA010000086.1:0-10470 GCA_045804485.1 Chloroflexota bacterium | reverse complement strand
TCAGGTCACGCCGCCGCTGGCGGATGATCTCGTGGCCGGCGGCGAAGCCGATGAGGTGGGTGAATCCCTCGATCGCGACCGTGTCGCCGTCATGCACGAGCTGTGCGACGGCGTCCCGCATCGACGCGATCTTGGAGGCAGCCACCGAGCGATTATCCGCGACCTGCGGTCAGCCGCTGACCTCGGGCTCATGCAGGACGGCTGCGATCGCAGCCGCAGCAACCGCGTCCGTCCCGCGACGTGCGACCTCGTCGATGGCGTCGACGAAGATCGCGAGCGCGGTCGCCATCTCGTCCTCGGTGACCGTCAGCGGCGGCGACATCCGAACGCTCGTTCGTCCGCATTCGAGCACGAGCAGGCCGCGCTCGAAGCACGCCAGCTGGACCTCTTCCGCGTGGTCCGCCGTGTCGAACTCGATGCCCAGCATCAGACCCTTGCCGCGGACATCGAGGACGAGCCCGTCGAACTGGGCGATGAGCGGATGCAGTCCCGCGATGGCCTGCTCGCCGCGGACGGCGGCATTCTCCACAAGCCCGCCTTCGAGCAGCGCGATCGTTGCCAGCGCAGCGGCACAGGCGACCGGGTTGCCGCCGTAGGTCGAGCCGTGCGCGCCCGGACCCCACGTCTCGAGGAGATCCGCCTTGGCGATCATCGCCCCGAGCGTCATCCCCGACGCGATGCCCTTCGCCGTCAGCAGGATGTCGGGCTCGACCCCCCAATGGTCGACCGCCCACATCTTCCCCGTCCGCCCCGCGCCGGACTGGATCTCGTCGGCGATGAGCAGGATGCCGTGGCGGTCGCAGATGTCGCGCAGGCCCTGGAGGAAGCCGTCCTCGGGGACGATGTAGCCGCCCTCGCCCTGGATCGGCTCGACGATGATCGCGGCCACCTCGTTGGCGGGCGCCAGCTTGTCGAACAGGACCTCATCGAACCAGCGGAGATCCTCGACCCGGCCGTACGGCGCGTGGAAGACGCCCGGCAGCAGCGGGCCGAAGCCCGCGTGGTACTTCGCCTTCGACGCCGTCAGCGACACCGAGCCGTAGGTCCGGCCGTGGAACGCCCCGAGGAACGCGACGACGTACGGGCGGTGCGTCGCGTAGCGCGCGAGCTTGATCGACGCTTCGACGACCTCGGTCCCGGAGTTTCCCAGATAGGCTCGGACACGACCGCTGATCGGCGAGATCCGCGCCAGCTCGCGACAGACCTCGGGATAGATGGGCAGGTAGAAGTCGGATGCCGAGAAGTGGATCAGCTCGGCTGCCTGCTCGGTGATCGCGGCGACGACCGCCGGATGGGAATGGCCCGTCGAGTTGACGGCGATGCCCGCGGCGAAATCGAGGAAGAGGTTGCCGTCGATGTCCTCGACCGTCAGGCCATCGCCGCGGACAGGGACGATCGGGTAGGCCCGAGGCAGGCTCGGTGAGGTCCATGTCTCGTCGAATTCGACGTGCGCGCGTGCCTTCGGTCCCGGAAGCTCGGTGATGATGTCCGGGACAGGCCGGTCACCGGCGATCCGCGATGTAGCCGATGGCACGACAGCACCTCTCCTTTTGCTCTCGGATGCATAACAACTATGCAGTCTGGATATCCGGCCGAGTATAGCGGAGCCCGGATGCCGACAGGCTGGGAGTTGCCCGGTCCACGTGAAGTCCCCCGGAAATCCGCGCAGAGCGCGACGTATCCTCCCTCGGTGGAGGCCCGACGACCTGATTCCCAAGCAGAAACTGCGCCGTTGCTGGAAGCTCGCGGCCTGTCCAAGTCGTTCCGCGGTCTCCACGCACTCGTCGACTACGAGCTCGGCCTGGCACCGTTGACGATCCACGGGGTCATCGGTCCCAACGGCGCCGGCAAGACCACGCTGTTCCATCTATTGTCGGGCTTCATGCGGCCGACGAGCGGGTCGATCGTCTTTGAGGGTCGCGACATCACCGGCACCAGCGCGTTCAACGTCGCGCGACTGGGCGTCGGCCGCACATTCCAGAACATCAGGCTGTTCGGCGATCTGTCGGTCCTCGACAACGTCAAGGTCGCGCTCCAGCGCCGGTCGAAGCCGTCGACCCTCGGCGTGCTCCTGTCGAGCCCGTCGTTCCGGGCGGCCGAGAGGGAACTCGACGGTCGGGCGATGGAGCTGCTCGAGATGTTCGGACTCGCCGGCCAGCGCGACCGTGCCGCCCGCAACCTGCCGTACGGCGACCAGCGTCGCCTCGAGATCGCGCGCGCGGTCGGCATCCAGCCCCAGGTCCTGCTGCTGGACGAGCCGAATGCAGGCATGAATCCGATCGAGACCCAAGCGCTCCTGGCCCTGATCCGCCGGCTGCGCGATGAGCTTGGCATCACGATCGTCCTGGTCGCTCACGACATCCCACTGGTGATGAACCTGTGCGATCGGATCCAGGTCCTCAACTACGGACGCCTCATCGCTGAGGGTGATCCGGCCTCGGTCCGGGCGAACCCTGACGTCATCGCCGCGTACCTCGGGCAGGCTCGACATGCTTGAGCTCGCAGACCTCCACGTCCGCTACGGCAACATCCGGGCGTTGCAGGGTGTCTCGCTGACGGTCGCGACCGGCGAGCTGGTCGCGTTGATCGGCTCCAACGGGGCCGGTAAGTCGACGGTCCTGCGCACGATCTCGGGCCTCCTTCGACCATCGGACGGGACGATCTCGTTCGAAGGCGCCGATATCACGCATGCGGCGACCGACCGGATCGTGGCCCTCGGCATCTCGCATTGCCCGGAAGGACGCCGGATCTTCGGCCGCTTGTCGGTCAGCGACAACCTCCGTCTCGGGGCGGTCGCGCAACGCGACCAGAAGGTGGTCGCCGCCGACCTCGACATGGTCTTCGCGCTGTTCCCGTTGCTCAAGGAGCGATTGCAGCAGGCCGGCGGAACGCTGTCGGGCGGCGAACAGCAGATGCTGGCGATCGGTCGCGCCCTCATGAGCCGGCCGCGCCTGCTCCTTCTCGATGAGCCCTCGCTTGGACTGGCGCCACTCATGGTCGAACGGATCTTCGAGACCATCGCCGAGCTCAAGCGCCAGGGCCGTACGATCCTGCTG
This sequence comes from Chloroflexota bacterium, assembly GCA_045804485.1. Classification (GTDB taxonomy): domain Bacteria; phylum Chloroflexota; class Limnocylindria; order Limnocylindrales; family CSP1-4; genus SPCO01. The sequence continues at coordinate 7,414 of JBJMNA010000086.1, read as the reverse complement.
GTCGAGCAGAACGTCCACCACGCGCTCGATGTGGCAGATCGCGCCTATGTCCTGGAGACCGGTCGAATCACCCTCGACGGGCCCGCCGAGCAGCTTCGGGTGGATCCGAAGGTCGAACAGTCGTATCTCGGCGTCGGTGCCGTCACGACATGACCGACTACGCCATCCAGCAGATCGTCAACGCTCTGAGCTCCGGTAGCCTGTACGCACTGATGGCCGTCGGGCTGGCGATGGTCTTTGGGATCCTGCGCCTGATCAACTTCGCTCATGGCGACGTGATGATGATCGCGGCGTACCTGGCGGTCTTCTGCATCGGCGCGGGGCTGCCCCTCGAAACTGCTTTGGTGATCATGGTCGTCGGGACCGTGATCGTCGGCCTGCTCATGGAGCGGATCGCCTACCGGCCGCTTCGCGGCGGACCGGAGGTGGCGATGCTGCTGAGCTCGTTCGCGGTCGGGCAGATCCTCCAGAACGGCACGCTGCTGACGACCAGGCTTGCGGGGAAGCCGACCCTGATCGCGTTTCCGGCCCCGGAGCAGCTCAGTGGCGTGATCATGCTCGGGTCGATCACGGTCGCCAAGGTGAACGTGGTCAGCTTCCTCGCTGGCGTCGTCCTGCTCGGCCTGCTCACCCTGTTCGTGACGAGGACGACCATCGGACTTTCGATGCGGGCGGCCGCCGAGGACCTCGACGCGGCCCGGCTGATGGGGATCAAGGTCAACCGGGTCGTCGCGACGGCGTTCGCGATCAGTGCCGGGCTAGCCGCCATCGCCGGTTTCCTGTACGCCGTCCAAGCCGGTCAGATCAATCCCTACATGGGCTTCACACCCGTCCTCAAGGCGTTCATCGCCGCGGTCATCGGCGGGTTCGGCAGCATCGCCGGCGCCGTCCTGGGCGGCTACGTGCTTGGCTTCCTCGAGGTCCTCGTGACTGCCCTCGCGGGGATCGGCGACCTGCTCCCCGCCGGCTCGGTGCCACCTGAGGTCCGCGGATTCCTCCAGCAGTGGCTGCCGAGCTCGCTCGCGAGCTATCGCGACGCGGTCGTGTTCATCGTCCTGATCCTCGTCCTTCTGGTTCGGCCGCAGGGCATCCTCGGCCGGCGCGACGAAAGCGACCTGGAATGACGGCACGCCGGGCAGCCGGTCCCCTCCTTGTCATCCTCCTGTCGACGGTCGCGCTTGCGGTGCTGGACGCGAGCGGCCAGGCGTTCTGGCAAGGCCTCGTCATCAACCTCGGGCTGTTCATCATCCTGACCGTCAGCCTCAATCTGACGAGCGGGTTCACCGGTGTCTTCTCGCTCGGACAGATCGGGTTCATGGCCCTTGGCGCCTACGCCTCGGCCATCCTGACGCTGCCGTTGCAGGAAAAGTCGGCCTACCTGCCCGATCTGCCGTCCTGGATCGCCGGCGTCCACTTGGATCAGGTCGTCGGACCGGTGCCGGTCGGGTTCCTGGCCGCGACCTTGATCGCGGCGGTCCTTGTCAGCGTCGTTGCCTGGCTCGTCGGGCGCGTGCTCATGCGGCTGTCGGGGCATTTCGTCGCCGTCGCCACGCTCGGCTTTCTCGTCATCGTCCGGGTGGTGTTGTTCAACGCCGACGCGTTCACGCGCGGGTCGCGGACGTTCTCGAACGTCACGCCGTACAGCAACCTGTGGTGGACGGCCGTCTGGACCCTGGGGACGGTCTACGTCGTGTGGCGGATCAAGCGCTCGAGCTACGGTCGGGACATGTTCGCCCAGCGCGAGGATCGCGTCGCCGCCCAATCGGTCGGGATCCGGGTGATGGATCCGCGCCTGCTGGCTTTCGTGGTCGGAGCCTTCTTCTCGGCGGTGGCGGGCTCGCTGTACGCCCACTTCATCACGTCGTTCTCGCCGACGGTCTTCTACTTCGACCTCACCTTCCGGGTGATCACGATGCTGGTCATCGGCGGGATGGGTTCGATCAGCGGCTCGATCATCGGGGCGATCCTCATCGTCGGGCTCGGCGAAGCCCTGAGGCGCGTCGAAGACGTGACCCTGCTCTACGGGCTGAGCTCGATCGTTCTGGCCGTCATCTTCATCGTCGTCATCATCGTCCGGCCTGCCGGCCTGCTCGGCCAACGCGAGGTTCCGCTCGACCGATTATTCGACGGCCGCTGGTGGCGACGACGGTCCGGAGGCAACCCAGCCTCGGAACCGGAGGGCGATCAGAGCCCGTAGACGCGCTCGGAATTGCGCCAGAGGATGCGTTCCGCCCAGTCGAGGGCGGTCCGTTCATCGATCGCCCCGTCGACGATGTGCTCGTCGAGGACGCGGCCGAGCGCACGCCGTCCGAGACGTGCGCCGACCCAGTACAGCTCGGGCACGAGCGAGGCGTCGGTGCTGAACAGGATCTTGCTGGCCGGGGCGAGGCCGAGCAGCTCCCGGGTGATCTCCGTCGCCTCGCCGGCCGCGAACAGGATCGCCTCCCCCATGTCGGCGTAGACATTCGGGAACATGGCGGCCAGGTAGGCAAGCGACCGAACGTATGGGTAGCCGGTATGGAGAAGAACGATCGGCGCGGCACGGAAGCGGTCCGCGAAGATGAGTCGAAGGGCGGCCGGATCCACCTTGGTCAGGTCAAGATCCGGGTCGCCGAGTCCCGTGTGGAACTGGATCGGGACACCCTGCCGCGCCGATTCCTCGACGGCGATGACGATCAGGTGGTCGAGCAGCGCCTTCGACTCGATCCGGATGCGGCCGTCGCGGCGGCCTTGCTCGTGGACCTCGGCGAAAGCCGCCGCGGCGGTCGGGTCGTCGACCTCCACGAGCTGCAGCCCAGAGCGGTAAGCGATGACCGACTTGAGGCCGACGATCCCGCGCTGGCGGAGGCCGTCAAGGCTCCCCCGATAGGCAGCGATGAAGCCGTCGAAGTCTCGCGAGTCGAGGATCAGGCGCTCGATCATCGGCTCCAGTCGGAGGATCTCCTCGATCCGGCATGGGGCGAAGGTACGCAGCTCGTCGAGAGAGAACGTTGTCTCGGCGCCATAGCCGGTGTCGACCAGCCAGGTCTTGAAATTGCCGCGCTCGACGACATCGCGGGTCAGCCGCTCGAGCCCGCGCGTCCGACGGGCTTCATGGACGGCGTCGGGCGTCGGTTCGCAGTCGAGCAGCCCGGCCAGCTCCCGGATGGTCCACTGGTAGAAGAGCGAATGCGGGACATCGTCCCGGGCGACCTCCGGAAAGGACGACTCGGTCAGGTGGATCCGGAACGCCTGATCATCCGCGGGCTGATCGCGCAGTAGCGAGTGGCAGTGGTTGTCGACGATGGGGATCGACGAGAGGTCGAGGGGCATCCGGAATCGTGCCGATCAGTACTTGAAGAAGTGTTGTTCGATCTCCCAGGCGTCGTCGTGCTCGGCGTACGCGGCTGCCTCGGCGCGGCGGACCTTGAGGTACTCGACGGCCAAAGGTTCCCCGAGGCCGGCCATCAGGACCGGATCAGCCTCGAGGGCGTCGAGAGCTGCCGCCGCCGTCTCGGGGAAGCGACGGATGCCCCGATCGGCGCGCTCGGCCTCGCTCAGATTGCCGGGATCCTGGTCGACTGGCCGGCCCGGGTCGAGGCCCCGTTCGATCCCGTCGAGCGCGGCCGCCATCACTCCACCGAGCGAGATGTACGGGTTCGCGCTGGCGTCGCTCGCCTTGAGCTCGAGATTCGCGGACCCCGACTCGTCATCCCAGTACCTGCTCGGGACGCGGACGGCCGCCTCGCGGTTCTCGATCCCCCACGCCGTGTACGCCGAGCTCCAATAGTGGGGCTGGAGGCGGCGGAACGAATTGGCGCTCGGCGTGGTAAGCCCGAGCAGACCGGGCAGGTGCGTCAGCACGCCGGCGATCGCGTTGCGAGCGAGCGGGCTCAGTCCGTCTTCGCTGCTGTCGTCCGTCAGTTTGTTCGTCGTGTGGTCCGTGTCCCAGATGCTCCAGTGAAGGTGGGCTCCGCTGCCCGCTTGGTCGGCGAAGGGCTTCGGCGCGACCGACGCGATCAGCCCGTGCGCGCCGGCCACTGCGCGGACCGTCTGCCGGTACGTGATCTGGTTGTCGGCTGCGGACAGTGCCGGGGCATGCCGGATCGACAGCTCCTGCTGACCCCAGCCGAGTTCCGGGTGCGAGAGCTCCACGGTCAGACCCTGTTCGGTCAGGGCGGCGATGATGTCCTGGATGACCTCCTCGGTCGATTCCATCCCGATCGCGCTGAAACACAGGCTTCGGTCCACGGGGCGGTAGCCGTCCTCCGTTCGGAGCGCGAGGTAGAACTCGTTCTCGAAGGCGGCATCGAATGTGAGACCCGCCTCGGCCGCCTTGGCAACCATCCGCTGGAGGAACGCGCGCGGGTCGAGGGCCCACGGCGAATGGTCGAGCTCGACCATGTTGACGAGCATCTGGCCGCTGCGCGGGGCATACGGCAGGACCACGAACGTGTCCGGATCCGGGACCAGCCGGATCTCGCCGACGGGTCCGTAGGTCGCATCGGGTGCGAGTGTGTCGAGGCTCGTGAACGACTGCATCCCCTTGACCAGGCCGATCCCGCTCTGCATCCGTCGGGCCAGCTGGCCGACATGGGTGCTCTTGCCGCGGATCACGCCGCCGTTGTCGCAGTACAGGAAGCGGACCAACTGGAGGCCGCTCTCCTCGGCCTTGGCGACGATCTGGTCAGGTGTCATCTCGGCGTGCCTCGGGTAGCAGGTGCGTGAGGACGGCGAACCGCCGGTCCGAGCGAGTGCGCGGACCGACGGCGTGGTTCTGGTTCCTGGCTAGGGAGCCGGAACCTTCTGGGGGACGACCTCGCCACCAAGGGTCAGCGCGCCGTTCTCGACATCGATGACGGTCACGCCCTTCTGGGGGACGTGGCTGCCCGGAGCGAACGTGATCTTGCCGGTGATCCCTGGGAAGTCCTTGGTCGCCTCGATGGCCGATTTCACTGCCGCCGAGTCCGTGCCGCCGGCGCGCTTGATCGCATCCGCGATCAGGTAGACGGTGTCATAGCCGAGCGCGGCGAACGCGTTCTCGGGATCGTTGCCGTATTCCCCCTTATAGGCCGCGATGAACTTCTTGATCCCGTCCGTCCCCGCGGTCGCGTCCATCAGGGCATGCGTCGTGAAGTAGACCTTGCTCGTCGTCGGACCGGCGACCTTGACGAGGTCCGGCGTGTCGTAGCCGTCGCCCCCGACGATCGGTGCGGTGAGGCCGGCATCGCGGAACTGCTTGACGATCGGGCCGATGTTGTAAGGCATCGCCGCCACGTAATAGAAGTCGGGCGCCGGGCTGAGCGTCTTGATCTTGGCGATCTGCGCCGAGAAGTCGGTCGCCTTGTCGTCGTACGACTCCTCGAGAGCGATCGTCCCGCCAAGCTCCGTGAAGCGCGACTTGAAATACTGTCCGAGCAGGGTCGTGTACTCGACGCCCTTGTCCCACAGGAAGTAGGCGTTCTTGCCGAACTTGTCGAACGAGAACTCGGCGCCGACCGCCGCCTGGACGTTGTCACCGAAGCAGGCCAGGAACATCATGTCGCCGACCTGGCTCGGGATCTTCGGGGATGTCGCGCCGACGGTGATGAACGGGATCTTTGCGTTCTGGAACGTGGGTCCGGACGCAAGGACGGAGTCGGTGTCCGTATAGCCGATCATCAAGGGAACCTTGTCCTGCTCGACGAACTGCTTGGCGGTCTGCGCCGTGACGTCCATCTTGTACTGGCTGTCATGGACGATGAAGTCGATCTGACTGCCGTTGATGCCGCCGGCGGCGTTGATCTCCTTGACCGCCAGCTTCGCGCCGTTGGCGGCGGGCAGGTCAAGCGCGGATTCGTCGCCGGTCAGCGCGAAGCCGCCACCGATCTTGATCGTGCCACCGCTGCTCGGCGCACTTGCCGCCGAGCTGGGCGCGGCGCTTCCCGCGGAGGTGGGCGCGGCACTCGTGCCGGTGGTCGCCGGCGCAGCCGATGGGGCGTTCGATCCGCCGGAGCTGGTGCACGCCGCGACCAGCGCGATCGTGGCTGCGAGCACGAAACCACGCAGTAGCTGGGTCCGCATCATGCCTCCTCCACCTTGCAACGCTCCTGAGCGAGCCGGGGCAATGTAGCGCAGGTTTCCAGTGGCGAACAACCCCCGTCGCGTTGCGCGCCGGTGGCGTCACGTTCCGCGGTCCAGGATCCTCGAGCCGATCGGGTCGCGATCCGCCGCCGTCAGTCGACGATCGTTCGACTCTGTTCGCGCATGAACTGCGAGACGTAGTACATCGACAGCCCGGCCTTGCCCGTCGAGCCACTCCCCTTCCAGCCACCGAACGCCTGGATGCCCGGCCAGGCACCGGTCGTGGCGCCGGCACGTCGGTTGACGTACAGGACGCCGGTCTGGATCGTGTCGAGGAACTGCTGGACCTCCGCCTGGTCCTCGCTGTAGACGCCGGCGGTCAGCCCGAGCACGTTGTCGTTCGCGAGCGCGAGTGCCTCGTCGAGCGAATCCACCGCCGCGACTGCGGTCAGCGGCGCGAACAGCTCGTCGCGGAACAGCCGGTGCGAGGTCGGCAGCCCGCCGACGACGGTCGGCTCGACGTAGTAGCCGCGCGAGAGATCGCCGTCCGTGAGGTGCTCGCCGCCGGTGAACACGGTTCCGTCGCGCCGCGCCTCGGAGACGGCCGTCTGGTGACGGTCGACGGCGCGCTGGTCGATGATCGGCCCCAGCCAGTTCGACCGGACGAGCGGGTCGCCGAGCTGGATCTTCTCCGTCTTCTCGACGAGCAGCCGGACGAGCTCGTCATGGACGGGCCGCTCGACGTAGACCCGGGAGTTGGCAGAGCACTTCTGCCCGCCGAACCCGAAGGCGCTGCGCATGATGCCCTCGGCCGCCTCGTCGAGGTCCGCGTTCCGGGTGACGATGGCCGGGTTCTTGCCGCCCATCTCGACGATGCACGGGCGCGGCCACGCCTTCGAGAACCCGCGGAACAGCTTCATCCCGACCTCGTACGAGCCGGTGAAGACGATCCCGTCGATGCCCGGGTGATCCTGGAGCGCCTGGCCGATCGTGTCGCCCGGCCCCATCACCATGTTGACGACGCCCTTGGGGAGACCCGCCTCGATGTAGGCCATCATCAGGTTGACCGACGACAACGGCGAGGCGCTCGAGGGCTTGAGCACGACCGTGTTGCCGGCGATCAGCGCGGCTCCCGTCGGGCCTGTCGCGAGGGCCATCGGGAAGTTGAACGGGCTGATGACCGCGAACACGCCATGTGGCCGCAGGACGGACCGGGTGTGGACCGTCGCGTCGCCGAGGTTGCCCATCGCGTGGTCGTAGCCGTCGTTGTCCTCCATCGTCTGCGAGTAGTAGCGGAGCAGGTCCGCCGACTCCTCGACCTCGCCGAGCGCCTCGATCCGGTTCTTCCCGACCTCGATGGCCATGTCCGCGG
>JBJMNA010000085.1:0-4866 GCA_045804485.1 Chloroflexota bacterium | reverse complement strand
TCCTTCACGCTAGGCACAGGGCGCCGCGATCGATGCCGCGGAGGCAGCCGCTGCGACGCAGCCGCCGACCGAGACCGTCACGGCAGGCGACGAGTCGCCGTTGATGCCCTCCTCGGACGGCGTGCTGAAGACGGCGCGGTATTCCGTCGTCGCGCCCGGTCGCTGGGTCGTGACGTATCCCGACGAGGTTGCGCCCATCGTCCCGACGGTCGTCCACGCGGTCGAACCGGCCGCGCGGCGCTGGAGCGTCACGATCCGGCCGGTGACGTTGTTCCCACCGAGGAGGAGATACGCGTCGTCATCGACGACCTTGAGAGTCGCCGTCAGGGTCGTGGAGCCGCCGACGACGATGGTCGACGGAGACGTCGACAGGCTGAGCACGGTCGATAGATCAAGGCACGTCGAATACTTGGAGGTCGCGCTCGGGATGTCGTACCGAAGTTGGAGCGTCGCCGTGTCGCAGCGACGAAGGGTGTGGACGTTCCAACCGGAGTTCGGTTTGGTCCGTGAGAAGGTCTGGACGACGGCATCGAGATAGTCCGAGTCGTCGTCACGGTTGACGTGATGGCCGAGCCCATCGACGTGCCCGAATTCGTCGAGGGCGATCGTCTCGGCGTCGTAGCAGCCGTTCGGCGCGGTCGAGTACGCCTGGCACCACTTCAGAGTTCCCCAGTCGAAGACGTGGCCCTGCTCTCGCAGCCACATCGTGAAGCTGTCGGGCGCGCTCCGGGTGAAGCAGGCAAGGCCGTTGACGCCGCACGGGGCACCGACTCCGTAGCCGATGGGGTTCGCGCCGCTCGTCGCGTAGCTGAACGTCGGGGCTTTCGACGCCCTCGTGGCTGATGCGTCGGCCGCGGCCGCCTTGATCGCGGTGCCGATGACTCCGGCCGGCACCGAGCCGGACCGCCAGCGAAACGTGAGCCCCTGGTTCTGGCCGAAGGTGCCGCCGGACAGGAAAGGGTCCGGTCCGTGCGCAGAGACGGAGTTGGCAAGACCCAGGGTGATCGCCAAGGCGCTGACGAGGGCCGCGAATCGATGGGTGCGTCGTCGTCGAGTGCTCATCGTGTGGCCTCATCGAGCGGGACGGTGGCGCCGTCCGGGATGTGGCGGAGCTGCGGGCGGTGGTCCGTCGGGTCGAGTGGGATGTGGCCGTCCGGCGTGAGCAGCACCCACCCGGCTGGCAGCCTCGTCTCGGAAGAGTCAGTCAGCGGCGTGCCGGTCAGCCGCATGTCGTCGGGGACGGCCACGGTGTCGGGTGTTCCTGCCTCGCGAAGTCCGACCGACCGCAACCCCGGGCCCGAGGGCGTCGCAACCTCGTGAACGAGCGTCGCGCCACGGGGTCCATCGACGAGCATCGCGGCGCCGGCGTCTTCGGCGAGGACGCGCCTGACGCCCGTCGCGATATCCGTCGAGACGACCGGGCAGGGGAGTCCGTGGCAATCCGCGTAGGTCACGACCGTGTCCTCGTCGACTCCGACGAGAAGCCCGAGATCCGGTTCGGCAAGCATCGCGACGGACCCATCATTCGGATCGAGGAGCCGGGTCCGGCAGGCATACTCGCCGCACGACTGGACAGCCAACCTCTCGCCGGCAAGGTCCCAGGTGAGCTCGGTCGAGAAGGTGACGCCGAAGGTCGGGTCGGGCGCGATGGGCCCGACGACCGGTTCCGCGGGTACCGTCGCGTCGAGCCGGCGACGCCAGATCCCGAGGTCCGCGCGGGTCGCGCGGTCGACACGCATCTCGTAGAGGACGGCCCCGCTCGCATCGATCGTCGCGCGGCGGATGACGTCACGTTCGGTCGCGACGAGCCAGGAGCAGGCTGCCCCGACGTCGAGGAGCTCGAGCCGCGAGCTGAACCCATCATCGGAGCCGGCGAGCACCATGCGACCGAACGGACCCGCCGCGAACGCTTCGCCCGGGAGATCGATGCTGCGCGTCAGTACGTCTCCGAACCGTCCGACGACGAGACGCTCGCCGCGGAGCGATCCGTCGTCCGCGGCGACCGGGTCCAGGCGGAACCAGGGGTCGGCGCTGAGATCCGGCGTCGGCGGTGTCCCGTCGCGGGCCGCAGCGACCCGCTCGCCGGGTGGCCCGACGCACGCCCGCGGCGCCCAAGCCCGAGGCCCGGCTCCTACCGTCGTCGACGCGACGATCCCGACAGCACCCAGGGCGACGATCCCGGGTCCGATCCAGCGCAGCCATCGTGACTCCACCATGAGGTTGACCTCCTCCGGCGGATGGGATGACTGGCGGGAGGAGGGCGAGACCGCCATCCTGCGCGACCGCGCTTATCGCCCACTTATCAGCGCGCCCCGGCCGCCCGGGCAAAGGCGGTGAACCGAGAATCGTGCGGCCGGACGGCCGATGCGAAGGCCGAGGCGATCATTGCCGTTCGGAGGAGCGAGGCGACGCTCCAGCGAGCCATCGCTCCGAGGATTGCGTGAGCGACCGAGCGCAGCCGGCAACGCACGCATCGGTCCGTCCCGCCGCACGCCGTGGTACCGTGCCACTCCAAGTCGTGTGGTCGCGAAGTCCGGTGAGATCCCGGCACAGTCCCGCTACGGTGAGCGCCCCGCAGAGAGCGCGAGTCCGGTCGCCGACCACACGGTGCATGCTCGAACCTTCGAGAGAAAGGTAGGCAGGACCCGTGCGCACTTCCGATTAGACCCCTCGTTCGACCTTGTGCGACGCGAGGGGTTTCGCGTTTCTGCGCACCCCTCCGACTCCACCCGGCCCCGGAGGCATCCACCCGTGTCCTCGTCCCTGACAGCCCGCCTCGGCGTCGTATTCGCCGCGTTCCTCTTCGTCCTCGCCGCATGCAGCGGCGGTGCCGCCTCACAGGCCCCGGCCGCGTCGCCCGTCGCCGCGCTCCCCAGCGCGACCGCCAGCACGTCCCCGACCTCGACCCCAGTCGCGACACCGAGCCCGACCCCAGCACCGAGCTTCCCGCTCACGCTGACCGATGACGAAGGCACGTCGGTCACCCTCGCCGCGGAGCCGAAGAAGATCGTGTCGATGACGCCGGCCGTCACCGAGACGCTGTTCGCGGTCGGTGCCGGCGACCGAGTCGTCGCGACCGACGATTCGAGCGACTATCCCGCCGAGGCGAAGCCGCTTCCAGACGTCGTGACCTTCGGGACGGTCGACGTCGAGAAGATCGTGGCCCTCGAGCCCGATCTCGTCATCGCCGGTGGCGCCGGGTTCACGTCGGCCGATTCGATCGCCCAGCTGCGGGCCCTCAAGATCCCCGTCCTCGTCGTCTCGACGCCCTCGATCGACGGCATCTACAAGGACATCGGCCTTGTCGGCACCGCGGTGGGTGAGACCGATGCGGCGACAGCGATCACCACCAAGATGCGCGCCGACATGACGGCCATCGCCACGGCGGCCAAGGCCGAGTCGGCCAGGACGCCGAAGCCGCCAAGGGTCTTCTACGACGTCGGGTATATCGATGGGACCGGCCAGATCTACGGCCCCGGCGAAGGCTCGTTCCTCGCGGAGATGGTGGGGATGCTCGGGGTCGACGTCATCACCGGCGACAAGACCACCTACGAGGTCCCGCTCGAGACGCTCGTCTCGCGCGATCCCGAGGTCATCATCCTCGGCGTCAACGCCTTCTATGCGCCGACCGCGGAGACGATCGCGAAGCGGCCGGGCTGGTCGAAGCTGACCGCGGTGAAGAAGGGCGACGTGCGATCCGTCTCCGACACCGAGATCACGAGACCCGGTCCGCGGCTCGCGACCGGGATGCACAACCTCGCCCACGCGATGTACCCCGATCTGACGCTTCCGCCGGCGAGCTGACCGGGTCATGACAGCGCGCTCGATCCCAGCCGAACTTCGACCGACCGGCGTCTCCGGTCGGTTCAGGAGCCGGCCGGCGACCGTCGCGCTCATCGGCGTCGCGCTGCTCGTGGTCGCGCTCGTCGCGGCCGTCACGGTCGGATCCATCGCGATCGGCCCGACAGACACGCTCGGGGTCATCCTGAAACGCGCCTTCGGACTCGATCTGGGAGGCCAGTGGACGGCGGCGACCGAGACGATCGTCTGGGAGCTCCGGCTGCCGCGTGTCCTCACCGCCGCGCTCGTCGGCGCGGGCCTCGCCGTCGCCGGCGCGACATTCCAGGGGATCGTCCGCAACCCGCTCGCGGACCCGTACGTTCTCGGGACCTCGTCGGGTGCGGCGCTTGGTGCGGCGCTCGCCATCCTGCTCCCGGTCGGTCTGACGGTCTTCCAGTTCGGACTCGTCAACGTGTGGGCGTTCGTCGGCGCCATCGCTGCGGCGCTTCTCGTCTTCCGGCTCGGCGGCTCGGGCGGCCCGGGCGGGATGACGCGGCTCCTGCTGACCGGCTACGCGGTCGGGTCGATCCTGGCGGCGTTGTTGACGATGGCCATGTACGTCTCGGGCGCGAACCTGCGGGCGATCTTCTCGTTCCTCCTCGGCGGCCTTGCCGGTGCGTCGTGGGAGCGGCTGATCATCGCGACCCCGCTCATCGTCGGGTCATCCGTCCTGATCGGGCTCCGTGCCCGGTCGCTCGATGGACTGCTGCTCGGTGACGCGACGGCCGCTCACCTCGGGATCGAGGTTCGGCGGGAACGAAGCATCCTCCTCGTCCTCGCCTCGATCGCCACCGCGGCTGCGGTCGCCATCACCGGGCTCATCGGGTTCGTCGGCCTGGTCGTGCCGCATGTCGTGCGGCTGCTCGTCGGCGCGGGCGCGCGTCGGGTCGTGCCGATCTCGGCGATCTTCGGGGCGGTCCTGCTCGTCTCTGCCGATCTCGTCGCACGGCTCCTGGGCGACCTCCCCGTCGGTGTGGTGATGGCGATCCTGGGCGCGCCGTTCTTCCTCGTGCTCCTGCACCAGAC
>JBJMNA010000084.1:0-4395 GCA_045804485.1 Chloroflexota bacterium | reverse complement strand
GTCCTCTATTACATGCCGGCCCCGGTCGCGATCCGTGGCACGACGACGTTCCGCTCGGACCTGCTTCGCTCGACAGTCGTCGGCACCGACACCCAGCTGTTCTCCAAGGACCCGTCGATGATCTCGTTCGGTCGTGGCACGGCCACACTTGCGTACCGGCCGATCGGATTCGACGGACGCTTCGCGGCATCGGATCTCGTGATCACCATGAATGGCGATCCGACCGCCGTCGGTGGGACGGTGCCGATCGAACCGCTTCGGGCGGAGCCACCGCCGTGCCCGCCGGATCCGGGCGATACGGCGGACGGGGACCCGTCCCCATCACCCGGGCCGTCCGCTCGGCCCGAGTGCGACAGGCTCCAGGTGGACGGCACCGCCGACGTCGAGCTGTTCGACCTCGCCGCGCAGGCGTGGCGGCGTCTCCCGCACCTTTCGGTCGGGACGCGGTACTCCGTGGCGGGGGCGGGGCGATTCGTCGACCCGACGTCTGGGGCCGTCCTCATCCGCTTCGTGAACGACCGCCTCGACCAGGTCGGCTTCCAGGTGGACATCGCCATGACGGGGACCGTCGAATGACCGGCATCGTTCGCACGCAGGGTCTCCTGAAGCGGTACGACCGGACGGTCGCCGTTGCCGGCATCGACCTCGACATCCCCGCGGGCGAGATCTTCGGTCTCGTCGGCCCGAACGGCGCCGGCAAGACGACGACGCTCCGGATGCTTGCGACCCTGCTCCTGCCGTCGGCGGGCGAGGCCGAGATCGCCGGCTGGTCCGTCACCCGGAACCCCGACGAGGTGCGTCGCGTCCTCGGCTTCATGCCGGACGCATTCGGGGTCTACGACGACATGAAGGTCTGGGAGTACCTCGACTTCTTCGCCCGGTGCTACGGCCTCGAGCCTGCCATCCGCCGGCGGATCATCGGCGACCTGCTCGATCTCGTCGATCTCGGCGACAAGCGCGACGCGTACGTCCAGACGCTCTCGCGCGGGATGCAGCAGCGCCTGTGCCTGGCGCACGCGCTCGTCCATGATCCTGCGGTGCTTCTGCTGGACGAGCCGGCGTCCGGTCTCGACCCGCGCGCACGAGTCGAACTCCGCGAGCTCCTTCGGGAGCTGCGGTCGATGGGCAAGACGATCGTCATCAGCAGCCACATCCTTCCCGAGCTCGAGGAGCTGTGCACGAGCGTCGCGATCGTGGACCACGGCCAGGTGCTCGCGCAGGGCCGGGTGTCGGACATCGAGAAGCGACTCCGGTTCGGCGCCGTGCTCCACGTCCGGCTGCTCGCCGACGACGCGGGCCTGGCAGCGGCGCGCGACCGGTTCGCGGCCGACGCCGACGTCGCCTCGGCGACGATCCTGGCGGACGGCACGATCGAGCTCGGGTTCCGCGGCGACGACGCGGCCGCGGCGCGACTGCTCGCCGACACCGTCGCCGCTGGCGTGCCCGTGGTCAGCTTCGCTCGGGCCGCGAGCGACCTCGAGGAGCTCTTCCTGCAGGTGACGGCCGGCGGTCCCGCACCGGTCGCGGTCGTGTGATGTGACGATGACCGACGACGACGAGACGCGGGACGAGGCCTTGGACGAGCGCGACGCGATCAGCGACGACGTCGCGCGGCGCCATCGCCTGTTCGGCGGCGTGCGTGCAACACGGCTCGGGATAGGCGCCATCGGCGTCAAGGAGCTCCGCGGCCGGATGCGCGGCCGGCGTGCGTTCGTGATCCTCAGCCTGTACCTCGTTCTCCTCGGTGCCTTCGCGTGGATGGTCGAGCTGATCATGGAGCGGACCTACTCGACCGGTTTCGGCGGCAGCAGCGCCTTCGCGACAGCAGCGATCGGCCAGGGGATCTTCGCGGCGCTGCTGATGCTCGAGACACTCCTCGTCGTCTTCCTCGCCCCGATGTCGACGGTGGGCGCGATCAGCCTCGAACGCGAGAAGCAGACCCTGGAGATGCTCGCGGCGACGCCGATCAGCTCAGCAGCCATCGTCGTCGGCAAGCTCGTCAGTGCGCTGGTCTATGTCTGGCTTCTGATCGCGGCGTCCATCCCGTTGACCGCGGTCGTCTTCGTCTTCGGTGGTGTCGCACCGGAAGACCTGGTCCGCGGATATCTCGTGCTGGTCGTCACCGCGCTCGGCTTCGGGGCGTTCGGCTTGTTCTGTTCGAGCATCGTGAAGCGGACGCAGGCCGCGACGGCGATCACGATCTTCGGCGTCCTTGCGCTGTCGATCGGCACGCTGTTCGGCATCGTGTTCTGGCAGGCGCTCGCGACCCCACAGAGCGTGCTCGACGCGGGACGCGTCAGCGGCCCGGCGCCCGGTCCGATCGTCTTCCTGAACCCATTCCTCGCGCAGGCCGAGATCGCGCCGACCGACGCGTTGTGCTCGTCCGAGAACTCCCTTCGCTACTACTGCCGGTTCCGCGAGACGTTCGTGTCGAGCAGCGGAAACGGGGTCATCTTCGTGAACGGTTCGGACAGCAGCGGCGGGGGCGTGATCGTGAACAAGGGCGGCGTGGTCGTGGCGCCAGCCGGCGGTCCGCCCGTGAACGGGTTCGGTGGGGGCGTCGTCACGCCGCTGCCGGCACCCTTTCCGGATCCGGCCGCTGACGCCGTCGAGTCCGGTGCCGACACCATCTGGACGAAGACGGTCGCGGGCTGGCTCATCCTGTCGGTCGTCTTCCTCGTGTTGTCGATCCAGTTCGTGTCACCGACTCGCCGCTGGCGGCTTCGGCGTGGCGGGCGAGCCGCGGAGGAGGCGGCCTGATGTCGCTCCGGGGCCGCGTTGGACGGATCGTCACGCGCCTGAACGGCCGCTCGACGACGACGCGTCCGACACTCATCGTCCCGCCGGATCCCGCAGCGGTCGTGAGCGGTCCGTTCGACCCGGAACTGCTCGCTCTCCGAGCCTCGCTCCGGCCGCATCGTGACCGGTTGTGGGTCAGACGGCTGGTCAGGCGTGGCTGGATCGCGCTGGAGCTCGTGGCCGTCGCCGAGCTCATGTTGTGGACGGTCGCGCGGTTCGTGCCGCTGACGTCGGCTCCCCTCGTCGGCTTTGCGATCCCCGTCTTCGCGCTTCTCGGCTGGGTCGTCGCCGGCGTGCGCGTCCGGCCGGGGCTGGGTGAAACGGCTCTCGCTGTCGACGCCGAGGCCGGCCTCGGCGATCGCGTTTCGAGTGCGCTCGAGCTCGCAGTGGCCTTCCCGGCTTCCGCGGGACCGGCGCCGACCGATGAGGGCGAGGCGGTGCAGTCGGATGGCCGGGATGAGGCCGCGGAGACCGATCGGTTCGTCCGGCGCCAGCGGGGGGATGCGTTCGAGGCGATCCGCCTCGTGCCGACCTCGCTGTTCCGGCCGCGGTTCGCGCGACAGCCTGCCGTCATCGCATTGGTCGCCTTTGCGCTCCTTGCCCCGGTTCTGATCCTCCCGAATCCTCAGGATGCCGTCATCGCGCAGCAGCGACAGGTGCGCGACGCTGCCGAGCGGCAGGCACAAGCGATCGACCGCGTCGCGCAGGAACTCGAGGACAAGGGTGCCGATGCGAACGACCCGCGGACCCGGCTCGCGCAGGAGCTGCGCGATCTCGCTCAGCAGCTCCGGCAGCGGCCGAACGATCTCGACGTCAACCTCGCGCGGCTCGGCGCGATCGAGACGGAGGTCCGCTCGCAGGTCGACCCGGCCAACGAGCAACGGGCGGCGTCGCTTGCCGCGCTGAGCCGCGCGCTCTCGAACGCCGCCACAGGCAAGCCGGACGCGAACAAGGACGGCGACCCGGACAAGGCACGTGACGACGTCAAGGATCTTGCTGACAAGCTCGACGAGATGACGCCGGCCGAGCGACAGGATCTCGCGCGCCAGCTGGCCGAGATGGAGGCGACCGCATCGCAGGCCGACGGCTCCGCCGGCGCGGCCTTGAGCTCGGCGGCACAAAGCTTGGCGCAGGGGGACACCGCGGGCGCGAAGTCGGCGCTCGATCGGCTCGGCGATGCGCTCACAGGCGCCGATCGCGGCGTGACCGCGGCTCGCGACCTGTCCGCAGCCGCCTCACGGCTGCAGGATGCCCGTCGCGACCTCGCCGACGCCGGGCGGCAGACCGCAAGTCAGGGCCAGCAAGGACAGGGGCAGGGCCGCGCGCAAGGAAGTCCGCGTCCCAGCGGTCAGGGGCGAGGGCAAGGTCAGGAAAGCCCGAACCCGACGGGCCAGGGCCAGGGCCAAGGGCGAGGCCAGGGTCAGGGGCAAGGGCAAGGTCAGGGTCAGGGTCAGGGCCAAGGTCAGGGTCAGGGCCAAGGCCAAGGCCAGGGTCAGGGTGAAGGTCAGGGGCAAGGGCAAGGCCAAGGCCAGGGTCAGGGTCAAGGCGCGATCGGTGGCGGCGGCTCGAGCGCCCGTTCGCTCGGCAACGGCATCG
>JBJMNA010000083.1:0-4474 GCA_045804485.1 Chloroflexota bacterium | reverse complement strand
GCACCCTCCAGGCCGAGCTGGAGGACAAGATCAACGCCGCCGACGCGTGGAACCTCGACCGCAACGTCGAGATCGCCATGGACGCCCTCCGGTGCCCTCCTAACGACGCCGATGTCACCTCGCTGTCGGGCGGCGAGCGCCGGCGGGTGGCACTGTGCCGGCTGCTGCTGTCTCATCCCGACCTGCTGCTGCTCGACGAGCCGACCAACCACCTCGACGCCGAGTCGGTCGACTGGCTCGAACGCTTCCTGCAGGAGTACGCCGGCACGGTCGTGGCCATCACCCACGACCGGTATTTCCTCGACCACGTCGCCGAGTGGATCCTCGAGCTCGACCGCGGCCGCGGCATCCCGTTCCAGGGCAACTACTCGTCGTGGCTCGAGCAGAAGATGGCGCGGCCGGCGGGCGAGGAGCGCGCGTCGGACGCTCGCCAGCGGACGCTCGCGCGAGAGCTCGAATGGGTCCGTCTGGCTCCGCGCGCCCGCCAGGCCAAAGGCAAGGCCCGACTCGGCGCGTACGAGAAGCTGCTGGCGGAGGCGAACGCGTCCCAGGCCGCCGACCGCGAGCTCGAGATCGCCATCCCACCCGGTCCCCGCCTCGGCGACCAGGTGATCGACGTCAAGGGACTGCGCAAGGGCTACGGCGACCGGATCCTCATCGAGGACCTCGCGTTCTCGCTGCCGAAGGCCGGCATCGTCGGCATCATCGGGGCGAACGGCGCGGGCAAGACGACGCTCTTCCGGATGCTCGTCGGCGAGGAGCCGCCCGACGCCGGCTCGATCACGATCGGCGATACCGTCCAGCTGAGCTACGTGGACCAAGGGCGCGACGACCTCGCCGCGGACAAGTCCGTGTTCGACGAGATCGCGCAGGGCGACGAGTTCATCAAGGTCGGCCCCCGCGAGCTCCCGGCCCGTGCCTACGTCTCGAGCTTCAACTTCCGCGGCACGGACCAGCAGAAGCCCGTCGGCAAGCTGTCGGGCGGCGAACGGAACCGCGTCCACCTCGCAAAGCTCCTGAAGTCGGGCGGAAATGTCCTGCTCCTGGACGAACCGACCAACGACCTCGACGTGGACACTCTCCGGGCGCTCGAGGCGGGACTCGAGTCGTTCCCGGGCTGCGCCGTGATCATCAGCCACGATCGCTGGTTCCTCGACCGGATCGCGACCCACGTCCTGGCCTTCGAGGGGGAGAGCCAGGTCCGCTGGTTCGAGGGCAACTTCACCGAGTACGAGGAGTTCCGGCATCGCGAGCTCGGCACCGCCGCCGACCAGCCGCACCGGATCAAGTACAAGAAGCTCGCCGGCTGACATCGGGCGGGTGGGCCTGTTGACTCATCATGATGAGTCACCGAGTTTCGATGCCGGCTTCGACGGCATGCCGGGAATCGTCCGAGTCATCTGAACGTCGTTTTGCGGCGGACAGAGTAGATTGACGCGCGACCGTCTCGTGCCGACCATTGGGCGACGTTCGTGCCCGAACACACAAGGACCGAATTGAACCGACTCCGTCTGCCTGCCCGCATCGTCACGACACTCATCGTCGGGGTCCTGCTTTCGAGCGTGGCCCTGTCGGCGCCTCCGGCCATTCGCGCCGCCGCACCCGACAAATCCGAGGTCGTGCTCGTCCTCGACTTCTCCGCGTCGATCCTCAAGGACAAGGCCAACCGCGAGAAGTTCGCGGCGGCGCTCGACCGGATGGCGGACCGTGTCGACGAGACGTCGGCCGACCTCGTTGCCGGTGACTCGACGATGTCGCTCGTGCAGTTCGCGAGCAAGGCGATCGACACACCCGGCTGCACCGAGCTGCGGGTCCTCAACGACCCCGACACCGTGGCGAAGTTCGCGGACTGCCTGCGGACGGTCGCGACCGCCTATCGCAAGGGGCTCGACCCCGCCCTGACGAAGAAGATCGGCCGCGACACAAACTACGTCGCGGCGATGCAGCAGGCCGACAAGCACCTCCCCGCCGACGCCGTCCGGCCGGCGATGATCCTCTTCACCGACGGCAAGCACGACGTCGCCGGGACGCCCGTCAGCCAGGTCCAATCGACGCGCGACCGGCTGTTCGGGAAGCGCACGCCGTTCGCGCTGCTTCCGGTCGGCATGGGCCTCGACCCGAAGGAACGCGGCCCGCTCGAGGCCGGGCTCGCCAAGATGAAGATCACGCGCGACATGCCCGCGTGCGTGAGCGGGGCGACGTTCGACTGGCCGCAGGTCGTGTTCGACTCCGCCGAGGACGCCGGGAACGCCGTCGCCGTCGCCGTCCAGGATGCCACCTGCACCTTCACGGTAGCCCCGACCCCCGAGCCGACACCTGTGCCGACACCGGAGGCTCCAGCCATCCCCGCGGTCCGTGGCATCACCGTCGTCCCGGGCGACGGTCGGGTCCAGCTCGCATGGACGGCGCCGGCAGTCGGCACGCCAGGCGCGGAGGCGATCCTCGACTACCACGCGCGCTGTCGCGCGGGCGAGGGTGACTGGGTCGAATCGACCGAGGGAGTGTCGCTCGCGCCGAACGCGGAGATCGAGGGGCTCAAGGTCGGGACCCCGTACCAGTGCGAGGTCGCCGCGGTGTCGAAGTCGGGCGACGGGCCGTGGACACCGGCGACCGCGACCGTCACGCCGATCGGCCGCCCGGCGCCACCAGCTCAACCGACGGTCTCGGCACAGGACAGCGCGGTCGTCGTCAGCGTGGCCGCGAGCGATCCCGGTGTCGTGAGCACGCACGTCGAGTGCTCACCCGACAACGGGGCGACATGGCCGCTCGTCTACGACATCGCCGCGAGCGCGGACCCCACCATCCAGATCGCTGGGCTCGCCAACGGCACCGAGTACGTGTGCCGGGCGTTCTCGATCAACCAGGCTGGTCGCAGCGATGCGTCCCCGCTGTCGAATCTCGCGAAGCCGTGCGGCTCGTCGCTCGATTGCAACCCGACCCTCGTGCCGATCATCGCGGCGCTCGGCGTCCTGCTCGGTGCGGGGATCCTGCTCGCGCTCATCGCCTTCGCGCGCAGCCGGCGGCGCGGGTACGTGCTCGCAGTGGTGGATGTCGTCCACACCGCGAATCTCGGCTACGGCTCCAACATCGGGATCGGCTTCGTCCGCGATCCATCGACGAAGCGCGTCACCGACATCGTCTCGGACAAGGGCAAGACCGCCGAGATCCGGATCGTCCACCACAAGAGCGGCTTCGAGGTCCGCGACCGCCACGGACGCCAGGTCGCGCCCGACGGCGAGGCGGTCGTCATCACGGATTCCCTCGGCGCGCGGCACGAGGTCGTCCTGCGCGCCTTCAACACGAACGCGGCGTCACCGGTGGCCACGCGGCGCTAGGCGCGCCCCTGGACCCGCCGGCCGAAAAAGCCCTCAGTCGTCGAGGACGAACGTCACCATCAGGTTGACCTGGTACTCGGTGATCTTGCCGTCGTTGATGTCGACCCGCTGCTCCTTGATCCACGCGCTTCGGACGTTGCGGAGCGTCTTGGTCGCCCGTGCGACGGCCTGCTGGATGGCATCGTCGAAGCTTTCGGTCGACGTGGAGCTGATCTCGGTGACTCGGGCGATCGCCATGGTCGGGCCTCCTCTGGCCTGCGTGTGGCTGGGGGCCGAGTCACCGTAGCAGCGCGAACCGAGCGCCCCGCGGACGAACGGGCGCGATCCCGTTACGTCCGCATACGCATTTCGCCTGAGGGGCCGAAGCGCTACCTCGTGACGGTCAGCGACGCAGTCGCCGTGCGAGTCAGGCTTCCGCTCACGCCCTTGATCGTGAGCGCGTAGGTCGCCCGAGTCGTGGTCGATTTCGTCCTGATCTTCAGCGTCGAGGTGCCGGTCGTCGTCGGGTTCGGCGTGAACGTCACGGTGGATCCCGAGGGCTGGCCCGTGAGGCTCAGCAACACCGATCCGGCAAAGCCGTTCGTTCCCGCGATCGTCACCGTGTATGTCGCCGTGCCCGACCGCTTCACCGACTGCGATGCCGGGCTCACCGACACCGAGAAGTCGGCCGGCGCGTTCGACACGGTGACGCTCGCCGTCCCGCTGACGCTGCCGCTGGCCGCAGTGACCGTGAAGGTCCCCGTCGTCGTGCCGGCCGTGAGGGCGCCCGACCGATCGATGGTGCTGTCACCGCCGACCGACCAGGTGAACGTCGGCTGCGGGCTCATCGCCTGACCCGACTGATCCTTCGCGGTGGCGGTGTACTGCTTCGTGCCACCCGTCTGGACGGTCGCGCTCGTCGGCGAGACGGTGATGCTCGTCAGCACCGGCGTGACGGTCGAGGTGGCGATGCTCCCGCGCCCCGTCGGGCCATCCCAGCCGATCCCGGCCGTGCACAGGACCGAGGGGCTGCAGGTCCCGTTCGAGCCGGAGGCGACGTCGAAGTAGGGCGTGCTCGCCGCCCACGCGAGCTTGCCCGCCTGCGTCGTCGCGTCGTAGCCGCCGCGCGTCAGATCGAAGAGCGTCGTGAGGAAAGATGT
>JBJMNA010000082.1:0-5451 GCA_045804485.1 Chloroflexota bacterium | reverse complement strand
TCCGGAAAACTTCGAATCGGTCGAGCAGTCGCCCTTCGTCCTCGCCGGGCAGGGGCCGTGGGGGCCGAAGTTCGAAGCGGCGCTCCGCGATGGCGTCACGGTCGCCGCAGGCACCGGCGACACCCCCGATTCAAACTACCCGTAGCCCGAGGATCTTCCGCGCGATGACGAGCCGCTGGACCTGGCTCGTGCCTTCGCCGATCTCGGTCAGCTTGGCGTCCCGCAGGTAGCGCTCGACCGGGTAATCGGTCACGTAGCCGTAGCCACCGTGGATCTGGATCGCGTTGTTCGTGACGCGCGAGCTGACCTCGGAGGCGAAGAGCTTCGCCTGCGCCGCCACGAGCCCGAAGTCACGACCCTGATCCTTGAGCCAGGCCGAGCGCCAGACGAGCGCGCGGGCGGCCTCGATCTCGGTCGCCATGTCGGCGACCATGAACGCCACGCCCTCGAACGTGCCGATCGGCCGGCCGAACTGCTCGCGCGTCTGCGCGTACGGGATCGACGCGTCGAGCGCGCCCTGCGCGATGCCGACCGCGAGCGCGCCGATCGAGATCCGACCGCCATCGAGGATCTTGAGGAACGTCTTGAAGCCACTCCCCTGCTCCCCGAGCAGGTTCGCGTGCGGGACGCGGGCGCCATCGAACAACAGCTCACCGGTGGCAGAGGCATGGAGACCGAGCTTGTCCTCGAGCCGGCCGATCGTGAATCCGGGCGTGTCGGCAGGGACGATGAACGCCGAGATCTCAGGTGAGCCGTCGTCCCGAGTCCCGGTGCGGGCGGTGACGATGTAGGTCCCCGCCTGGCCGGCGTTCGTGATGAACCGCTTGCCGCCATCGATGACCCACGAGCCGCCGTCCGGGCCGTCTTCGTGGCGTGCCGTCGTCCGCGTCCCGCCTGAGTCGCTTCCGGCGCCGGGCTCCGTCAATCCGTAGCCGCCGATCACGGTGCCCTGCGCCATCGGGACGAGGAAGCGCTGCTGCTGGTCGTGCGTGCCCGCGAGATGCAGCGGCCCGCAGCCAAGGCTCGTGTGTGCCGCGACGATGAGGCCGAGCGATCCCCAGACGCGCCCGATCTCCTCGACCGCGATGGCGTACGCGAGCGTGTCGAGACCCGCGCCACCCTCGTCCTCCGGGATCGGGATGCCCAGCCAGCCGAGCTCGCCGATGCGCCGGACGATCTCGGCCGGGAACCGCCGCGCGCGTTCGTGTTCGTCGATGACGGGCGCGACCTCGGTGAGCATGAAATCGCGGATCGTGTCCCGGAGGAGGGCGTGTTCCGGCGGAAGATCGAGGTCCATGGGGCGAGCGTACACCGCTCAGCGCGCCTCCGACCGCGGTGCTAGCCTGACCGGATGAGGGAGCCCACGACTCTCGTTACCGCCCCTGTCGCGGCGGCGGAGGAGGTCGAGCATGCCGTCCCGCGGGGCCCGTCGAACCTGCGCCGCGAGATCCTCCTGCGCCTTCGACTCGACGGTCCGAGCTCTCCCGATCAGCTCGCTGACCGGTTGGGCGCGTCGCGGACCGGCGTCCTCCAGCAGCTCCGGGCGCTGGAGGCCGCGAACCTCGTCAGCCGGCAGACGGTCCGCCACGGGGTCGGCCGGCCGAGGCACCTCTACGACGTCACGCCCGACGCGCAGGACCTCTTCCCGTCGAACTACGACGCGCTGGCGTCCGGGCTCCTCGCCGCGATCGAAGCCGTCGGCGGAGACGACCTGTTGGACCAGGTGTTCGCGGCTCGACGCCGCCAGCTGGGCGCCCGCGTCCGCGAACAGATGAGCGAGCGCGTCGCGGCTGATGCTCCACTCGCCGATCGTGTCCGCGAGTTGGCGGTGATCCAGGCGAACAATGGCTACCTCGCTGACGCCGTCCTCGCGGTCGACGGAACGGTCCGGCTGCGCGAGCACAACTGCGCCATCTACAACATCGCGAAGGGCTCGCCGGCGGCCTGTCAGGCCGAGCTCGCCCTCTTCACCGAGGTGCTCGGAGCGGACGTCGTCCGCGAAGAGCACATCGCGTCCGGCGACCGCTGCTGCTCGTACCGGATCGTCGAGAACTAGCGGTCCACTTCGCTCAGGACCGAATCGATGATCTCGATGAGGCTCTCGTCGGTCGTCGAAGCGCGTGCCGCGCGCAGGTCGGCGATCCCGAGATCGGACTCGTGGAGGTCGATGTGCGCGAGCCCGCGATACAGCAGCGCGTGCGTGTCCGAGGGCCGAAGGGCGAGAGCTTGCGTCGCGTCGTCGATCGCGCGCATGAGATCGGCCGACGATGAATTCTCTTCGCCTCGTTTGGCATAGATGTAGGCACGATTGGTGAGCGGTTCCACGGCCTTGGCGTCGAGCTCGATCGCACGGCCGTAGTCGGCGATCGCCGCATCGACGTCCTTGAGCCCGGCGTGGGCGAGCCCGCGGTTGTTGTAGGCGGACGCGAAGGTCGATTCCCGGGCGATCGCGGCCTCGGCATCGGCGAGAGCTTTGTCGAACTGATCCTTGCGGATATAGGCGCTCGATCGCGTCGAGTAGGCCCTGGCGTAGACCGGGTCAAGCTCGATCGCTCGGTCGAGGTCCGCCAATGCCTCGTCGGTCATGTCGTGACCGAGATAGGCGACGGCCCTCTCCCGTAGGGCGAGCGCCGAGTTCCCGTCGAGCGCCAGCGCAGCCTTGTAGTCGGCGATCGCCGCGTCAAAGTCGCCCATCTCGTCGTGACTCGTTCCGCGATTGACGTACGCGGACCCGTTGTTGCCATCGAGCTCGGTGGCCTTCGTCATGGCATCCAGCGCGCCCTTCTGGTCACCGGACGCGTGGCGTGCCATGCCCAGGCTTTCCCAGGCATCGCTGTCGTCTTTCGCGACACTCACAGCCTTCTCGGCATCGTCCACGGCGCCCGTGGCATCTCCCGCCCGAGCCCGAAGCGCTGCCCGGTCGACGAGAGCCCGGACGTCGTTCGGTCGTCGCTCTATCACGACGTCGAGATCGGCCATCGCTCCGGACTGGTCATATATGGCATCACGCGCGAAAGCCCGATCGAGATAGGCGTCGGTAAGCGCTGGATCGAGTGCGATCGCTTCGTCGAAGGCCGCGATCGCGTTCTTCCAATCCTTCTCGGCGGCGAGCTTGACGCCCGCGTCGACTCGGCCCTGTGCCGGGTTGGCGCACGCGGCGATCGCAACCACGAGCGCGAGGACCACCGAGATCCGCTGGAACATCAGACGACCTCCTGCCGTAAGGACGCGGAGGGCTCGACTGCGTTACGCCTCCTCGCGCTCGACTGCGACGCGCGACGCTGGTTGGAGGCGCGGCGCGGGAACATCGGTGACGTTCGGAACGAACGATGCGGCGAGTGACGTCGCCGCGGCGATCTCCTGGTCGGCCACCGACAGGATCCCGAGCCGGCCGAGCTGCGCGAGCTCGTCGCGAATGTACGTCTTGAGCATCTCGGGCCCGTCTGTGTTGATCGTGAAGCGGACCTCGTTCCGCCGGAAGGTGTCGAAGATCCAGCGGAACTCGTCCCAGCCCGACACGACCCGCGTGTTGAGGTTCGACGTCGGGCAGATCTCGAGGACGATCCCGCGATCACGGATCATCGCCATCGCTCGCGGGTCGTAGGCGGCCTTGACGCCGTGCCCGATGCGGTCCGGCTCGAGCAGTTCGACGACCCGGGCGACCTCGTCGACTGGTCCCGATTCACCTGTATGGACCGTCAGGCCGAGACCGAACTGCCGCGCCCGCCGGAAGAGCCGGCGATAATCCGCGACGCGAAATGTCACCGATTCCGGGCCGGCGATGTCGATCCCGACGACGCCCCGGTCGCGCCAGCCGATCGCCTTCTCGACGATGATCTCGTTGAGCTCGAACGGGAATGCGCGGTCGAGACAGAAGATGAGTCCCGGCTTGACCGGGTATTCCAATCCCGCCTTGTCCATGCCGCGAACGGCCGCAGCGATGATGTGGTCGAGGTCCTGCTCGCCGCCGCGGTTCCGCTTCATCGGGTTGAACCGGAGCTCCATCGTCGTGACGTTGTTCTTCCGGTAGGCGCCGCCGACGACCTCGTAGACCGATCGCTCGACGGCGAGCGGGCTGCTCTGGATGAGCTCGGTCCAGTGGAAGAGCTGGAGGTAGCCGTCGAATGAGCGGTTGCGGCGGGGCGACACGGTGATCATGTCGCGGAATTCCCAGTAGTCCTTCGTCGGCAGCTTGATGCCTTGGGAATGGGCGATCCCCCACATGATCGCCGGGGTCACCGCGCCGCCGAGATGGCAGTGGAGCTCCGCCAGCGCGACCTTCCGGGAGAGTGGACGGACCATCGCCGAAGGATAGCCGAGGTCGCTTCGCGCCGGATCAGCCGAGGCCCGGGCGGAGCTCCACGTGCCACGTCGCGTGGTGAGCACCGGCGCCGTCGTCCCAATCGACGGACACCGCGTAGACGCCCGGGGGCCAGACGCCGTCTGGTGCCGAGAACACCACATATGGCGTTCTGCCGCGCAGGTTGGAGATCCCGCCAGATGCCGCCGGAGCGTCCTTCAGGGGCTCTGGCGCCAGGCGGCGGATGGAGGCTGCCTTCACCGCCGCGTGGGATGTCAGCATCACGCCCAGGCCCGTCGCGCGTGGGAGGAAGGCTGCTCCGACCGTCGTGTCACCCCAGGCTTGAGCCTCACCGAGCGTGCGCGATTCGCGTGCCGGGATCGACACGGCCGTGCCGTCGACCGTTGCGAACAGCCCGCTCTGGATGCGCGACGGGTCACTCGCCGTCGCCGGGATCTCGTCCGTGATGGCCGCGGCCCAGATGTCGGGCTCCGGGACGTTACCGAACCGGTTCGGGATCATCAATGCGATCTGATGGATGCCATCCCCCGTCAGGACGTCGACGCGGTATCGGCCTGCCTCCCATGAGACGCCCTGGACGCCATCGATGAGTGGCATGCGGATCAGCAACGGCGTGCGTCCATCTGCGAGGTTGTCGATCCGCGCCGCATCGATCCATTCGAACGTGCCGCCGGCATGCTCGCGCCAGACTCGCACCGAGCGCGCGTTGACCTTCGGAGGCACCGTCACGCCGAGCGCCGCGATCGGACGGTCGTCGCGATCGACGTACGCGAGGTCGGGGCCGGATGCGTCCTTGGTCGTCGGCGTCCAGCGCTCGAGATAGCGCGCGACGGGCGGACTGACGGGCAGTCCATTCGACCCGCGGCGGACCATCAGGACCGCGGTGATGCCCCAGGAATCGTGGTCGCTCACGGCGCCGGCCACATCGAGCCAGTTCGTCGTTTCAGCACTCGCGCGCGGCGCTGGTGTCGCTGACGGACTCGGGCGAGGCGAGCCCGTCGCCGCGATGGCGGCAGGGGTCTGCGCTGGCTGTCCGGCAGCGTCGTTGGATTCCCAGGGCTTGGCGATCGCCGCGCCGATCGCGACGAGGACGACGATCGCGCCGATCACCGCGGGCTCGACTCTCCGGC
>JBJMNA010000081.1:0-7779 GCA_045804485.1 Chloroflexota bacterium | reverse complement strand
GCCGGGTGCCGCCATCGACATGACGGTCGCCGCCACGCTGCCGCGCTACCCCGAAGTCGCACCCGGCGATCGTGTCGTCGTCGACGGAGCAATCCGTTCGCGGCCGGACTCGCCGTATGGCGAGTACCTCGAGCGGATCGGCGCGGTCGGGACGCTGAGCTCGCGAACGCTCAGGGTCGTACCCGCCCCGGACGATCCGGGTCGGCTGCTGGAGGGAGTGCGGCGGGGTGCCGGGGACGCGCTGACGCGGGTGCTCCCGGAGCCGGAGGCGGGGCTGGCTGCCGGGATCCTCATCGGCTTGCGTGACCGAGTCGACCGCGATCTGGCAGCAGCTTTCACGACGGCCGGGGTCAGCCACGTGGTCGCGATCTCGGGCTGGAATATCGCCATCGTCGCGGCCGCGATCGCCGCGATGACAGGCCGGCTCGGCCGGCGCCGGCGGTCGATCGTGACGATGCTGGCGATCGTCGCGTACGTCGCGTTCGCGGGAGCATCCGCGTCCGTCGTCCGTGCGGCCCTGATGGCTGCGGTCGTCCTGCTCGCGCGCGAATCGGGGCGGGCGGGACGCGCGACAGCCGCCCTCGCGTGGGCTGCGACGCTGCTCCTCGTCTCGGACCCCGCGCTCATCGGCGACGCGGGCTTCCAGCTGTCGTCGCTCGCGACGGCCGGGCTGATCGCGTGGGCGACGCCCCTCACGCGGTGGCTCGGGCGTGCCGGCGGCGGCCGGATGCCCGGCTGGCTGGCCGAAAGCCTCGGCGTCTCGCTCGCCGCGCAGGCTGCGACTCTCCCCATCGTCCTCGTGTCGTTCGGCCGCCTCGCGATCCTGTCACCCCTCATCAACCTGGCTGTCGTCCCGCTCGTCGCTCCCGCGATGGCCGTCGGCGTCGTCGCGCTCGCAGGTGGTGCACTCGTCATGGCCGGCGGTCCGGCCGTGATCGGAGCCGTGCTTGCCGCGCCGGGCTGGGTCGTCCTCCGGATCCTCGTTGCCGTCGTCGAAACGGGCGCGGGGTTGCCGTTCGCGAGTCTGACGCTCGCTCCGCCGTTCGACCTTCTGACCGCTCTCGCTGCGACCGCCGCGCTTGCCGCTGGTGTCTGGTGGTCGCGACGGCCGCGCCGGTACGCCGATCCGCCATCGGCCGTCGAGCACAAGCCGTCAGCGCGCCCGAGAAGTGGCCACGGCATTCGACGCGCCAGCATCGCCGCCCTCCTGACAAGCCTTGTCGTGGCAGGCGCCGTCGTCGCGGCGCGGCCGGCCGGGATCCCGCGCATTTCCATCCTGGATGTCGGGCAGGGGGACGCGATCCTCATCGAGGGATCGCGCGGCGGGCGCCTTCTCATCGACGGCGGACCCGATCCCGACCGCCTACTCGTCGAGCTCGACGCGCGCGTCCCGCCGTGGGATCGCCGCATCGATGCCGTCATCCTCAGCCATCCGCACGAGGATCACGTCGCGGGACTCGCTCTCCTTCTCGAGCGCTATCACGTGGCGCGGGTCTTCGAGCCTGGCATGCGCGGGCCCGGCCCCGGGTACGCCGCCTGGCTGGCCGACCTCGCGCGACCTGGCGCGCCCACCCGCCTCGGCATCGCCGCGGGCGATCGGCTGTCGGTCGACGACATGTCATTTCGCGTGCTGTGGCCGATCGCGGGCAAGGTCCCGGTCACGCCGCCCGATGGTGGGACTGGGATCAACAACGTCTCGGTCGTCCTTCTCGGTGAGATCGGGGCGCGTCGCGTCCTCTTGATGGGCGACGTCGAAGAGGGCATCGACCCATCCCTTCTTGCGGACGGCCTCCCGCACGTCGACCTCCTGAAGGTCGCGCACCATGGAAGTCGGACAGCGACGACCCAGGCGTTCGTCGACGTGACCCGACCGACGGTGGCGGTCGCGTCCGCGGGTGCCGGCAATCCGTACGGGCACCCGGCCAAGGCGACGCTCGACCGGTTGGCGGCCTCCGGCGCACGCGTCCTTCGAACGGATCGCGACGGGACCGTCGTGGTGTCGTTCGAGCCCGGCGCGATGACCGTCCGAACGGAGGGAGTCGCCGCCACGACGTCGCCGCCGACGGCACAGCTTGCGTCGGCAACGGCGCCCTCCTTCCTCTGCGCGGTTCCCGTGACCGGTCTTCTGCCGGTCGCCCCGACGACGCGACCGCCAAACCGTCCAGTCAAGGCGACCGGGGAGACCGAGCGGAGCGCGCCGCCGCCGCTTCCCGCCGAGACACGGCCGACTTGCTGCCTCACGACGATCCCGTCGACCGCGTCGCGACGGTCTCGGCGCCCCGATCGCCGGCGGCGGCCAAGCGGTCGGATACCATCGGACGATGACCGTCCCACTGGCGTTCTTCTGGGGCGACGACGAGCTGTCAGCAGCCCGCGCGGTCGACCGGTTCGAGGAGACGATGGCGGCCGAGGGCGGTGCACCGATGGAGCGGTGGTTGCTGCGCGGCAACCGGAACGCGGCCTCGTCGCTTCTCGGCGAGCTCCGGGCCCGAGTCGCGACGCCGGTGATGTTCGGAGGCGGGACGCTGGCTGTCGTCGAGAAGCCAGGCGTGCTCGTCCTCAAGACCGAGGACCGTGACGCGTTCCTGGCGGCGATCTCGCTGGTCGCTCCCGGCAATGCGCTGGTCGTCCTCGACGCGAGCGACTCCGGGGCGAAGGGACCCGCCCCGAAGCGAGTGGCGGACGCGATCTCAGCCGCCGGCGGGATCGTCCGTGGTTTCAAGTCGCCCCGCGAAGGCGGTCTCGCTGCCTGGATCGAAAATGAGGCTCGCGAGCGCGGGATCGGGCTTGCCCCGGGGACGGCGAAGGCGCTCGCTCAGCGGGTCGGTGGATTCGTTCGCGAGGCCGACGCCGACCGCGCATACCAGACGCGGATCGCGTCGATGGAGCTCGACAAGCTCGCGCTCTACCGCGGCTCGGAGCCCATCACGCCGGACGACGTTCGCGAGCTCGTCGCCGAGGCCGTCCCCTCGTCCGTCTGGGCGTTCACGGACGCCGTCGGGGAACGCCGTGCGGCGGCGGCCCTCGGCTGGCTCGACCGGCTGCTGGAGACGACCCCCGAGCCTGTCCTTCTCGCCGTGCTGCACCGGCGGATCCGGGAGCTGATCGAGACCGGCGATCGCCTGGCGTCCGGCGAGCGACTGGCCACAGCCGGCAAGGCGATGGGTGTCGCGAGCGAATACCGGATGGAGAAGCTCCGCGACCAGGCCAAACGATGGACGACGTCGGAGCTCATCACCGCGCTCGACGGGATCGCCGAGCTCGACGCGATGGTCAAGGGGGTGCCCGGGCTCGACCGCATCGAGGCGCAGCGGCGCCTGGCGTTCAGCCTCTGGGTGATGGATCACGCCGGCGGCGACCGGCGGAAGACCGCCTGAACGTCAGTCGGCAGACGACCAGGCCTGCTCCTGGACGACGAGGTCGCTCTCGATCGCGAAGACGCAGCGGCCTTCGCCGAGGTCGAGCAGCTCGATCAGGTCAGGGTCGATGTACAGCTGCGAGCAGTCCTCGCAGAGGCCGCCCGGGATCCCGAAGCACAGGCGCTCGCTCCTGTCGGGCAAGCGGAAGGTCGTGTCGAACCGGGTGGTGATCAACCGGCGGGCACAGGCGGGACAACGGTCTCGAACGGCGGACATGGGCCGACTGTAGGAGCGGCCCATCCACGCTCAACATGACCCGCAAGTACCCCTCCGACGACGGCGTCCGGCGTGTCAGCGCGGACCAGAATCGCGTGGAACTGAGAATCGTGCTGCCGGGTGGTGCAGGCGAAGGCGGCGTCCCGAGCACCAGAGCGAGCGCACCTCAAGGTGCGTGAGCGAGGAGCGCAGGGCGCCAACGCGCGGATGCGCCGCCCCGCAGCGCGCTACTGAACCGAGAGGATGGTCTTCGCTTCTGACCAGTGCTTCTCGAGGCCGTAGTACTCGCGTTCCGGCGGCGTGAAGACGTGGACGATGACCGACCCGAAGTCGATCAGGATCCAGTGCGACGCCGCGGTCCCCTCGCGCCCGATCGACTTGGTGCGCTCGTCTCGGAGGCTGCCGATGATGCCGCTGGCGATCGCCTCGAGCTGCCGTTCGGATCCGCCGGAGCAGATGACGAAGTAGTCGGCCATGGTCGTCAGCCCGCCAAGGTCGAGCAGGACGATGTCGGCTGCCTTCTTATCCTCGGCAAGTTCGACGATGCGGCGGGCGAGCTCGAGCGGCGGCCGTTCGGCGACCGGGGCGGCCTTGGCGCGATGAGGCAGACCGTCGGGATTCGGGGCGGTCTCGGTCTCGGTGGGGATGGCGGGTTCGGTCACGATATGGCAGTCCTCATGTGGTCCGTGTACAGGGCATGGTCGCCGATGTAGGCGAGGACCGCATCCGGGACGAGGTACCGCAGCGATCGCCCGGTCGCAGCCCGCGCCCGCAACTCGCTTGCCGACAAGCGGAGATGCGGCCCGTCGAGGAAGGTGGCGCGACCGGCCAGGTCGGGCAGATGGGACGCCAGGAAGTCGGGACCGGCCGCTGGATATCCGTCGCGCGGCGAGACCGCGATCCGTGCCAGCTCCAGGATCCGACGCGGCTCGCGCCACGACAGGAGGTCGAGGAACGAATCGGCTGAGACGACGAGGACGAGCTCCGACGACGTCTCGCGCCGGAGCGACTCGAGGGTGTCGACCGTGTAGGACCGGCCCGGCCTCTCGAGCTCGCGCCGGTCCGTGGCGAACCGCTCGTTCCCGGCGATCGCCAGCTCGACCATCGCGAGGCGGTGCTCTCCGGGAGTGATCGACCGGTCGGGCTTATGTGGCGGGATACCGGCCGGCACGAACAGGACGCGATCGAGCCCGAGCGCCTCCGCCGCTTCCTGCGCAACAGCGAGATGGCCGATATGGATGGGATCGAACGTCCCGCCAAAGACGCCGAGCCGACCTGTCACACACGCTCCCAGGGCTGCGCGCCCCATTCGAGCTCGGTGCTCCCGATCCGGACCGTGTCACCCGCAGCGACACCAGCGCGACGCAATTCGGCGTCGATCCCGAACCGCGCGAGCGCGCGCTGGAAACGCTCAGCTGATTCCTCGACGTCGAAGTTCGTCTGCGCGGCGAGGCGCTCGATCCGCGCGCCGCGGACGCGGAACGCCCCCTCGCCATCGGTATCCACGGCGAAGCCGTCGCCCATCGTGTCGATCCGGTGGACCACGACACCGGCAGGTTCCGGCGGCTCGGCGAGCTCGGTGGCGTCCGGGAGGATGTCCGACATGCGGGCCCGGAATGCGTCGAGGCCTTCGCCGGCTGCGGCCGAGATCGCCACCACGTCCACGCCTTCGCCCGCCCGAGCCCGACGGAAGTCGGGCCACGCCTGGGCAGCCTGGGGGAGGTCGATCTTGTTGAACGCGACCAGCATCGGCTTCTCGAGAAGCGCGGGGTCGTGTGCGCGCAGCTCCTCGCGGATGACGTCGTAGTCCCACCCCGGGTCGCGCGACGAGCCGTCGACGACGTGGACGAGGATCCGCGTCCGTTCGACGTGCCGCAGGAATGCGTGGCCGAGGCCCGCTCCGCTGCTGGCACCCTCGATGAGGCCCGGCACGTCGGCGATGGTCGGCCGGCGTTCGTCGGCGTCACCGAAGTCGAGGACGCCGAGGTTCGGCTCGAGCGTTGTGAAGGGGTAGTCCGCGATCTTCGGTGTGGCCGCGGTGACGGCTGCGAGCAGCGTCGATTTGCCGGCGTTCGGCAACCCGACGAGGCCGATGTCCGCGATCAACCGGAGCTCGAGGCGGATCCACGCCTCCTCCCCGGGCTCACCCTTCTGTGCGTGCTTGGGCGCCTGGTGGGTCGAGCTTTTGAAGTGCGTGTTACCGAGTCCGCCGCGCCCGCCGCGCGCCACCATCGCGCTCTGCCCGACCGCGACGAGGTCGGCCAGCAGCTCTCCGGTCTCATCCAGGTACACCGCCGTCCCGGGCGGGACGTCGAGCGTGAGGTCGTCGCCGGCCTTGCCATGTCGCCGCGCACGCGTGCCCCGACCGCCGGCGGTCGCGCGGAAATGGTGTCGGTGATTGAAGTCCCGGAGCGTCGTCTGGCCCGCGTCGACCCGGAGGTAGACCGAACCGCCGCGACCGCCGTCACCGCCATCGGGTCCACCCCGCGGGACGTGCGCCTCCTGCCGGAAGGTCGCGGCCCCGTCGCCACCATCACCGGCGCGGACCCAGATCTTCACGCGGTCAAGGAACATCCCGCCCATTCTCGCACGGGGTTCCGCGAATCCCGCCGCGGGTACCGAGAATCACGCCGCCGGACGGCGCAGACGAAGGCGGAGCCGAGCACCGAAGCAAGCGCACCTCAAGGTGCGTGAGCGAGGAGCGGAGGTAACAACGCACGAATGCGCCGCCCGGCGCCGTGCCGAAGTGCTCGGCTAGAAGTAGCCGAGCGGATTCACCCGTCGCCCGCCGTCCCAGATCGGGCCTCTCCAGACCTCGAAGTGAAGGTGCGGGCCCGTCGCATTCCCTGTCATGCCGATCCGGCCGACATGGTCGCCGCGGCCGACATGTTGCCCCAGCCCGACCGAGATCGCCGACATGTGGTTGTACGTCGTGAACAGCCCGGAGCCGTGGGCGATCCAGACCTGGTAGCCGCCGCCGTTGTTCTTCCAGCCCGCGAACGTCACCGTGCCTGCGGCTGCCGCGCGGACCGTCGATCCGTAATCGGCGGCGATATCGATCGCGCCGTGGCCGTAATGGAAGTACTGGCTGATGTAGTTGCCGCCACCGACGACGGGCCACAGGAACACACCACCGGTGTACGACGCAGGTGGACGGACGCTGCCGCCACCGTTGATCCCGCCACCGCTCGACGGCCGGATGGGTGCCGTCGCCGGCCGCGAGACGGGCTTCGCGGTCGGCTTCGGGATCGCCTTGCCCTTCGCGCCCGGGATCACCAGGACCTGCCCGACGACGAGGTTCGGATCCTCGAGGCCGTTGGTCGTGAGGATGTCTTCGCTGTTGACGTCGTACTTCGCCGCGAGGGCGTCCAGCGTATCGGTCGGGGCGATCGTGACGATCAGCCCGGTGACGGGCGGTATGCGGAGCGTCCGCCCAGCCTTGAGCTGCTTCGACTTCAGGTCGTTCGCCCACCAGACGGACATCATCGAAACGCGGAACTTCGCGGCGATGCCGACGAGCGTGTCGCCCGCGCCGACGGTGTACTCGCGCACGAGACCGCTGCCATCGGGGACCGTGGTGTCCACGGCGACGGGCTTGACGAGCGTGCCGTCGTCGATGAACGGGCCCTCGACGTTGACCGGCTCGCGCCGGCTGGCGCCGTCACCGAGATCGACCGCGGCGAAGTCGCCGGTGCTCAGAGTGGGATCTGGCGCGCCGTACTCGATGGAGCCGACGAGACCGGCGTCCGTGGCCGAGTCGGTCCCTCCGATCGGCTCATCGATGTCTCCGCCGACGGCGAGGCGTGGCGCTGAGCCGGCGCCGTCCGTGCCGCCGGTCGCGGCCGTGGGCCGGCCACCCGACATGCTGACGAGCGAGGCTCCGACAAGGATCCCGGCGACTGCCACCGCGACCGCCCGGTCATGGCCGAGTCGCCAGAGAAGAGGACGTCCCGAGTCGGCTATCGCGCGTTCGACGACGACGGAGGTCTCACGAACTGGAACGAGACGCGAGGCGGCGACCACCGCGCGGATCCCGTGGCGCACCTGGTGTGCGGCCGCGAGGCTCCTGATCTGGACGGTCGTTGCGCTGGGCCGACGTTGTTCCTGGGGCCGGCGCAGGCGTCCGAGGACGCGCTGGACGTCG
>JBJMNA010000080.1:0-7161 GCA_045804485.1 Chloroflexota bacterium | reverse complement strand
GCGATCAGCACGATCCCGAATCCGACCAGCAGCACCGGCAGGATGTACCCGCCGAGCGGGGCATTGGCGATCTGCGCACCGCCGATCACCGCCAGCAAGCCACCGAACCAGAGCTGCCACCCGACACCGGCGCCGGTCGCGAGCCGGACGGCGGCGATGAACAGGAACGCCATCCCGAGGCTGAACGTCGTGAGCCCATTCGCTTCGACGCCGGCCGCATCGAGCAAGCCGGGGACGGCGAGCGCCGTGATGATCGCGCCCGCGTAGAGCGACGCCGTCCCCCGGTCCATCGCCCACTTCACGAGGAAGGCGAGGCCGATGGCGAGGACGATGACCGACCCGACTCCTGCGAACTGCGGGACGATCTGCTGAAGCAGCAGCAATCCGCCGAACACCAGCAGGAAGATGCCGATCCAGGGGAGACCCGGGCGGTGGTCGTTGTCGGCGCCCCAGTCCCACTGGTAGACGCGCACCTGCCCCTCGCCCGGCATCCGGCCGCCACTGTCCGGACCGAGTCGCGTCACGGGCTCCTGTGGGTCGTCGCTCATCGATCGCTCCTTCGCGACTAGTATCCGCGGCCGGGATCGACGAGGTTGAGGAGCGTCTCCCCGGCGAGATAGCGACGGACGTTCTCGACCACGAGCTCGTCGAAGAACCGGAGCGTGTGGCCGGAGGCATGCGGCGTGACGATCACGTTCGGCGCGTCCCACCATGGGCTGTCGCCGGGCAGCGGTTCCTCGCCGAAGACGTCGAGGATCGCGCCCGCCAGCCGTCCAGCGCGGAGCGCCTCGAGCAATGCGGGTTCGTCGACGAGCGGGCCGCGCGCCACGTTGACCAACCACGCGCCCGGCGGGAGCGCGGCGATGACCTCGCGGCTGACGATGCCGCGTGTGGAGTCCGTCAAAGGCATCGTCACGACGAGGATGTCCGCCTCCGCGGCGACCGTCGCGAGCTCCTCGTCACCCACGATCCGTTCCGGGATGGACCCGTCAGGGTCGCCGGTCCCTGGGACACGGAACGAGGTGTCGATGCGGACGTCGGGCCGGGGCTTGACCGCGATGATGCGCAGTCCGAGCGCCGAGAGCTGGCGCGCGACCTCCCGTCCGATCGACCCGTACCCGGCGATGACAGCGGTCTTGCCACGAACGATCGAGATGAGCGCCGGCGCTGCGCCATCGGGCGGCCAGCGGTGCGCTGCCTGGTCCGCGCTCCAGACACCCACCGGCTGGTGGACGCGCAGCACCATCCCTGTCACGTACTCGCCGATCGGGACGGCGTAGACGCCCTTCGCGTTCGTCACGGTGATGCCGTGCCGCCACGGTGGGTCGGCCGCCATGTGGTCGACGCCGGCCGACCGGACCTGGAGCCAGCGCAGGGAGGGGACGCCGGCAAGGTCGGCCGGCGAGCGCGACCCGATGATCACTTCAACGTCCGGGTCGGCCAGCGTCTTCGCGTCGAACGAGGGGTCCGCCGTCACGTCGATCACCTCGAGGGTGGTCGACAGCGCCCGAACACGATCCACCGTCTCGGGACGGATCTCGGCATCGAGGATGAGGCGCATCCGCGCAACGATACCGTGCGGGTGCGGCTCAGGAGCCAGCGAGCCCGGGCGCCGTCCCGGGAGCGGGCGCCACGTCCTCCTCGTCCCCTTCGTCCTCGACGTGGCTGAACCCGAGCCGGTCGACGAACCGGGCGAGGAACCCGGGCGCCCACCAGTTCCACCGGCCCATCAGACGCATCGTCGCGGGCACGAGCAGGACGCGCACGATCGTCGCGTCGACGGCGACGGCGATCGCCATCCCGACGCCGATGCTCTTGATGGTGATGACCTCGGCGAGCGCGAACGCGGCGAAGACCGAGACCATGATGAGCGCGGCTCCCGTGATGACCCCGGCCGTCCTCGACAGCCCTTCAGCGACGGACGCGGTGTTGTCGCCGGTCCGTCGGTAGGCCTCCTGGATCCGCGACAGCAGCAGGACCTCGTAGTCCATCGACAGCCCGAAGATGACCGAGAACATGATGATCGGGTTGCCCGCGATGGTGTACCCGAGCGGCTCGAAGTTGAGCAGGCCGGACAGGTTTCCCTCCTGGAAGATCCAGACCATCGCGCCGAAGGACGCCGTGATCGAGAGCAAGGTCATGATCACGGCCTTGATCGGCAGCACGACCGAACCGAACAGCAGGAACAGGATGAAGCCGCTCGCGAGCAGGGTCAGCCCGACCGCGTAGGGCGCTCGCTCGGCCTGTGAGACCAGGAAGTCGTGGCCGCTCGCCGCGCTTCCGCCGACCTGCGTCGTGATCCCGGTGCCCGGATCGATCGCCCGGATCTGCGGGATGAGGTCGGTGGCATCCGGCTTCGACGGCGCGAGGGGGCTGATCGCATCGAGCCGGACGGTGGAGCCGCGGACGTACTGAGCGAGCAGTTCGTCAAGACCCGGCGGCCGCTGACCGGCCGGCAGCGCATACAGCGCCGCGACCTGTTCCGGCGTCAGCAGCGCGCCGGTCTTCGGGTCGTGGATGACGAACGGGCTCTCGACCCGGTCGACGTGCTCGAGGCTGTCGACGCTTTTGGCATATGCGTCGAGCGCAGCGATGTTGGCGGCATCGGTGGGGGAGCCGGTGACGTCGGCAAGGATGACGATCGGTGTCGTCTCGCCCGGCGCGAACTCGGTCTGGAGCGCGACATAGGCGTCGCGGCTTTCGACGCCGGGTGGGTAGATCTCGGCGCCGGGAACGCCCTGCTCGAGACGGAGGAACGGGCTGCCGACGATCAGCAGGAACGCGAGCGTCGGGACGAGGACGGCGATCGGGCGGCGCATGACGGCATGCGCGACGCGCTCCCACCTCGAGGTGCGTGCGACCTCGACGCCATCCGCGACAGGACGGAAGCGATGGCGCAGGCCGCGGATCGACAGCGAATTGACGCGGTGACCGAGGATCCCGAGGACCGCCGGCAGGAACGCGAGCGCATAGACGACGGAGCAGAGCACGACGAGCGCTCCGGCGATGCCGATGGAGCGGATGGCCGGCGCCTCGAACAGGAGCAGGCCCGACAAGCCGATCGCGACCGCGATCCCGCTGAACGTGACGGCCTTGCCGGCCGTCGCCACGGACCGTTCGACCGCCTCGGCGACGGTCCGGCCGCGACGGAGCTCCTCGCGATACCGGCTGACGATGAACAGCGAGTAGTCGATCGCGAGCGCCAGTCCCAGCATCGTCGCGATGTTGAGCACGAAGATGCTCATCTCGACCTGCTGGGCGACGATGTAGACGAGGGCGAGACTGCTCGGGATCGCCAGCCCGGCGACAAGCAGCGGCATCCCGGCGGCGATCAGCGACGCGAACACGAGGATGAGGACGACCGCCACGACGGGGAGCGAGACGAGCTCGGCCTTCTGCAGGTCCTTCTCGGACTGCTCGGCGGAATCCTTGGTGATCGGCCCGTAGCCGGTCAGCTGATAGGTGTACCCGGCGGGAGGGACGATGGCCTCCCGGATCGGGTCGACGACGTCCACCGACTGCTCGTCGGTCACGTCGAGCTGGACGACGATGTACGCGGCGTCGCCGGCGGTGCTGATGAAGCGTGCGTCGCCGGTCTCCGCGTAGCCGACGACCCCTGTCACCTCGGGAACGGTCGAGAGCCCGGCGGTCGACTGCTTGATCGCTCCCTGGAACTCCGCCGACTTCGCGTCGGCGTCGGGCGTGGTCGACCGGAACAGCGCGATCACGGAGCTCTTGCCCGCGCCGAACTCGGCGTCGAGCCTCGCCGCGACTTCGGCGGATTCCGAGTTCGCGTCGAGCCATCCGCCCGCCGACAGAGCCGACGAGGCCTGGCTCGCGAGGACGGTGCTGGCGAGCGCGATGACGATCGCGGTGATGGCGACGGGACGTCGGAAGCGGTAGACGAACGCTCCCCAGCGGCTGAACATCGGGTTTCCTCGCGGGCGGGGTCGAGACCGGACAAACATAGAGAATGAACATTCCCTGTGTCAAGCCATGAAGGTTGCGCCACGCACACCTCTGCGATAGATTGCGAAGAAGCAACGTTCGTTTTAGGAGTCGATGTGCCGCGCGTCAGTGCCGCCCACGAACAAGAGGTCCGCGACCGGATCCTCGACGCCGCCGCCCGGGTCTTCGCCGAGAAGGGCTATCACAGCTCGACCATCGCGGATGTCGTCCGCGAGAGCGGACTCTCGGTCGGGGCGATCTATACCTACTTCTCAGGCAAGGACGAACTGATCCGTCTGACCTGCGACCAGCTCGCGGCCCGTGGGCTCGATGAGCTCGCGGCGAGGCTCGCGCCGGCCACGACCACGGCCGAACGACTCGCGATCGCCATCCGCCTCTATGTCGAGACGATCGACCGATATGACGACGCCCCCGGCCAGGTCTCTCTCGTCCAGGCGTGGGCTGAGGCCGATCGCGAGCCCGGAGTGAGGGAGATGCTGGCGGCCCGCCGCGAGCGATTGGCGGGCGCAGGTCAGCTGCTCCTTCGGCAGGGGGTCATCAATGGCGAGCTGCCGGCATCGCTCGACGTCGACGCCGTCACGCGTGCCTTCCTGGCGCTGCTCGACGGGCTGATGCTCCAGCGCATCGAGGCAGGCGACACATACCGCCCGGCTGACCTCGAGCGCCGGGCGACGGCCATCGTCGAGATCCTGCTCGCACGGACACCGGAGCCCGTCGCGACGGCGTAGCATCGCGGGCCATGGCCCACATCCAGACCGTCCTCGGTCCGATCGACCCCGACGCGCTTCGGTTCACGCTGCCGCACGAGCACACCCAGATCGCGCTGTGGCATATCGAGTCGCGCTGGGACTACTGGCAGCTGACCCGCGACCAGCCCGTCATCGTCGAGGAGCTCACTCGCTATAGCGCGGCCGGCGGAAGTGGCCTCGTCGACCTCACACTTCCGGGCGTCGGGCGTGACCCGCTGTGGCTTCGTGATGTCGCGACAGCCACTGGTCTCCACATAGTGATGGGCTGCGGCTGGTACCGGACGGCCTACTACCCGGCGGAGGCTCGGATCGACCGCCGGTCCGTAGACGATCTCGCGGATGAGCTGGTCGCCGAGATCGAGACCGGGGTGGGGGAGACGGGCGTCCGCCCCGGGATCATCGGCGAGATCGGCACGGACAAACCGTGGGTGTCCCCGGCCGAAGAGCGCGTCCACCGTGCAGCCGCCCGCGCCGCCATTCGGACCGGGCTCGCGATCACCACACACGGCGTGCTCTCGGATGTCGGGCTCGCGCAGCTCGCCATCCTCGAGGAGGAGGGAGTCGATCCCGGACGCGTCATCATCGGTCACGCCGATTCGTACCCGTTCCTCGACCACCACCTGGCGATCATCGAGCGAGGCGCGAACATCGAGTTCGACTTCATCGGCATGCCCTGGGAGCGCGAACGCCTGACCGAGCCGCGGCTCGTCGAGCTGATCTGTGAGCTGCTCGGTCGTGGCCATGTGGACCGCGTGTTCCTCAGCCAGGACGTCTGCAACGACTCCCAGCTAACGGCGTTCGGCGGCAACGGGTATGCCTATCTCGCTCAGACGTTCCTGCCGCGGCTGCGTGCCGCCGGCGTGTCGGACGACGACATCGAGACCATCACCGTGGCGAACCCGCGCCGGCTCCTGACGATCGGGTAGACCGCCGGGAACCGACGCAGGTCCACGGATCACTCTCGTCAGGGCGCATACACCTCCGCGGAGGTGAGGAATGAGCCGCCAGCGCCGGTGGTGCTCCCCCCGACAACGAGGGCACGACCGTCGGGCAGGAGGACCGACTGGGGCGAGACCCGGGCTTCATGCAGCGGCGCGAGAGCCGTCCAGGCACCCGACGCAGGGTCGTAGACCTGCGCCGCTGTCAGCGCGTCACTGTCACTCTTGACGCCCAGGCCGCCGGCCACCAGCACGGTGCCGTTTCCAAGCAGCGTCGCGGTCGGACCGTTGGCCGCCGTGGCGAGTGGACCGGTGGCCGTCCAGGTGCCGGTCGCCGGGTCGTATAGCTCGGTCACGGCGGTCGCAGCGCCACCCGTGACGAGGACCCTGCCATCCGCAAGGAGCGTCCCGGTCTGCCCGTCGACCCGCGGCATGCTCATGCGGCCGGTCGCCGCCCACTTCCCGGTTGCGGGATCGAAGAGCTCGGCGCTCTGGCTGTCGGTGGCGAAACCACCGGCGACGAGGACCTTGCCATTTGAGAGGACGATCATGGACGACGAGGCGCGCCACGTGACCATGTCTCCAGTGGAGGTCCATCTGTCAGTGGTCGGGTCGTACAGCTCCGCCGTCGTTGGCTGTGCGGCACCCTGGATGCCGCCCGCGACGAGGACCCGGCCGTCCGGGAGCAGCGCTGCCATGTGTTGACCGCGGCTGAAGGCCATCGACGCAGCGGGCGTCCAGGCTCCGGTCGCTGGGTCGTATAGCTCGGCGGCAGTCTGGTCGGTTGCGCTGCCGGTGACGAGCACCCGGCCATCGAGCAGGCGCGTCGCCGTGAAATACGCGCGCGCACCGTGCATCGGTCCGGTCGCGCTCCAGGATCCGGTGCTGGGGTCGAAGAGCTCCGCGGAGGCGGTGGCGCCTCCGCTCGACTGCCCGCCGGCGACGAGGACCCTGCCGTCCGCCAGCAGGATGGCCGGGAAGTTGACGCGCCCGGCGGCCATGGCCCCGGTCGTGACCCAGGCGCTCGCGACGGTCGTCGGCCTGGCATCGCTCGCGCTCGGCGACGGCGCCGGCGGGCCGACTGACGGTTGTGGA
This sequence comes from Chloroflexota bacterium, assembly GCA_045804485.1. Taxonomy (GTDB): domain Bacteria; phylum Chloroflexota; class Limnocylindria; order Limnocylindrales; family CSP1-4; genus SPCO01. The sequence continues at coordinate 410 of JBJMNA010000080.1, read as the reverse complement.
GATCTGCTGAGGTAATAGGCGCCGCCGACCGCGAGCACGCCGATGACGGCGGCCGCAGCGACGCGGATGGGCATGGTCATGGTCGGGAACCTCCGCGGCAGCCGCACGGGTCGCCGCTGACGGATGTGGTCGATCTGGTCGAGGGCGGCATCGATCACCCGGTCGGCGAGCTCGTCCCGGCCGTCGTCGAAATAGACGTCGAGCAGGCGGTCGAACTCTCGCTGGCTGGTCATCGTGATCGCCCTCCGGCCACCGCGGCGGGGCGCTCATCGGCCTCGATGGCCGCGCGCATCGCCCGGTGGGCGTAGTGGAGTCGGGAACGCGCCGTCCCGACCGGGATCTCGAGTCGCTCGGCGATCTCCGTCGGGGTCAGGCCCAGGTAATGCGTGAAGACGAGGATCGCTCTCTGT
>JBJMNA010000079.1:0-6697 GCA_045804485.1 Chloroflexota bacterium | reverse complement strand
TCGGCCAGCAGCACGATCGAGCCGACGAGCGTCGCGACGAGCAGCTCGAAACGCGTGTCGAGGTTTCTGACGTGCGACAGCTCGTGGCCGATGACACCCTGGAGCTCCTCGCGGTCGAGCTTCTGCAGCAATCCGGTCGTGATCGCGATCGAGGCATGGTTCGGATCCCGCCCGGTCGCGAAGGCGTTCGGGGCCGTGTCGTCGATGACGTAGACAGCAGGCATCGGCACGTTGGCTGCGAGCGCCATCTCCTGGACGACGTTCATCAGCTGTGGAGCGCTGGACGCGTCGACGGGCTGGGCGCCGCTGACCGCGAGAACCAGCTTGTCGCCGCTGAAGTAGCTACCGACGCCCGACAGGACACCGACCGTCAGCGCGAGCGCCATCACCCCGACCGCGCCCGCCGGTGACCCGACGATCGCGTAGCCGATCACCAGCCCGAGCACCGCGAAGATCAGCGTGACCCCGACCGCCAACAGCGCCGAGTTCCGCTTGTTGGCCGAGATCTGCCCGTAGAACGACGACGTGGCCACGGTCAGATCCCGCGGCGACCGGTCAGGTGAGGCTCAGGTCGACGTTGGGGACGGTCTCAGCCTCAGGCTCGGCATCGAAGAAGTCGCGCCTGACGAAGCCCAGGATGCCCGCGATGAGCACCGAGGGAAACGTCTGGATGTTCGTGTTGTAGTCGAGGACGGTCGCGTTGTAGTGCTGGCGCGAGAACGAGATCTGGTTCTCGGTCGTGGTCAGCTGCTCCTGGAGCGCGAGCACGTTCTCGTTGGCCTTGAGCTCGGGGTAGTTCTCGACGACCGCGAACAGGGATCGGAGAGTGCCCGTCAGGGCGTTCTCGGCGGCCGCCTGCTGGGCGGGGCCTTGGGCTCCGGCGGCGACGGCCGCCGCGCGGGCATTCGTGACGTCGGTCAGGACCTTCTGCTCGAACCCCATGTAGCCCTTCACGGCGTTGACGAGGTTCGGGATGAGATCGTGGCGACGCTTCAGCTGGACTTCGATCTGGGCGAACGCTTCGTCGATCCGCAATCGCTTCTGGACGAGGCCGTTGTAGATCCCGATGAGGACCACGACCGCCACGATCGCGATGATGATGACGACGATCAGGATTGGATCCATTCAGCTCCTCCGCGCGGCGCCCGAGCATGCCGGCCGTCCACGTTGAGTCTAGCGGAGGCTGATGGTGGGCGGTACAGGGCTCGAACCTGTGACCTCCTCGGTGTAAGCGAGGCGCTCTGACCAGCTGAGCTAACCGCCCGAGGGAAAGCATAACGACCGCCGCATCAGCGACGGTCGTCAGGTTTCTGCGAGGTGGTGCCCAGGCCGGGACTTGAACCCGGATGAGTTGCCTCATACGCCCCTCAAACGTACGCGTATACCAATTCCGCCACCTGGGCTAGAGGTGTCGCCGCTTGCTCAGGTCCGAGGAACTGGTACCGAGGGAGGGAGTCGAACCCACACGACCTTGCGATCACTGGTACCTGAAACCAGCGCGTCTACCATTCCGCCACCTCGGCACGGACCCGTGCGCGACCGTTACCGGCCCGCAGCGAGGCGCCATGTTAGCACATCCCAAAATCGATCAGCCGGGTCGGCGACCTGCCGGACCGTCGGTCCTTCGAGCGTGTCGCGGACCACGATCGACTCGTCCGCGAAGGCCAGCGGGAGCACGTACCGACCCTTGGCGAGGGCCACCTGGAGGGCCGAATACGCCGCCTTGCGCTGGACATCGGAGCCGGGTCCGCGAGCGGCGGCGAGGAGCTTGTCGAGCGCTGGGTCCTGGAGCCCGATGACGTTCGAGCCCCCGGTGACCGTCTGGCTCGAGGCCAGCAGCGGGTAGAGGTCCGGGTCGAGACCGACCGTGACGTCGCCGACCGCGACCTGGAATTTGCCGGTCGCCAGCCGCCCGGTGACGAAGTCTCCCGGAGGCAGCGCGACGTGCGTCACCCGAAGGCCGAGCGAGGTCCAGTCCCGGGTCACGGCCTCTGCAGCGGCGAAGGCCGGCGGGTTGGACGCTTGATCCGGGCTGACGAGCTCGATGGCGAGTGGCGCCTTGACCTTCGGGAGTCGCCAGCCGTCGGCGGCCTTCACCCAGCCGGCTGCCTTGAGGGCGTTCTCCGCCGCAGTCGGGTCGAAGGCGACCGGTGGATCCGCGACTGGATCGAACATCGCGGACGACGGCGGGATCGGGCCCGACGAGACGGCGGCGCCCGCGGCGAATGCGTCCGAGGCGAGCTGGACTCGGTCGATGGCCTGGAGCAACGCCGTTCTGACCGCAGGGTTCGCGAACTCGGGATGACCGGGTCGGAGATTCAGAAGGACCGCCGTCATGGTGGCACCCGGGTAGTTCAGGGAGCGGGTCCCCGGATCCCGCGCGAGATCGCGATTGACGGCCGGGGTGAGACCCGACGCTGCGTCGAGGCCACCGGCCCGGAACGCGTCCGCGAGCGTGTCTGGGTCGTCGTAGAACGTGAAGTCCATCCCGGACAGGTACGGCACCGGGCGGGTCGGGCGCGCCGTGGCGACCGGGGTCGCGAGTGAGTCGGTCGACCCCGCGGTCGGGGCCGCCGTGGGTGCCTCGGCCTGGAGCATCGTCGCCGCCGGGATGAGCTCGGCATGCCCGTCGTCAAGACTCGCCACTGCGAACGGCCCCGATCCGATCGGCTGGCGCCCGAACGGCGCCTCCGGAAGCTCGCTGATCGGGACGCTCGCCAGCAGGTGCTCGGGCGCGATCGGCTGGGTCGCGAGCTGAAGGAACCCGCCGAGCGGCGTGGCGAGGGTGAACGTGATCATGCGCGGGCCCTCGGTCTGGACCGTCACCTCGTTCCACGACCGTGCGGCGGGTCCCGTGTACGCCTTGTCCTGGAGCACCCGGATCGTGTAGGCGACGTCATCGGACGTGACCGGCTCGCCGTCGTGCCAGAACGCGTCATCCCGCAGCTGGAAGGTCCATTTCGTACCCGTTGGGTCCACCGACCAGTGCTCCGCGAGGTCGGGCACGAGCGTGCCGTTCGGGCCGTTGCGCACGAGTCCGGAGAAGACGAGGGCGACGAGGTCGCGGTCGGCCTGGGTCTTCGCGCTGAGCGGACTGACCGACACCGGGTGCCCGAGGACGCCCTCGCGATACGGGCGGACAGCGACCGGGCCCGGGGTCGGCTGGGGCGTCGCGACGGTGGCGGTGGCGGGAAAGAGCGACGGGGCGCTGACGAGGCCCGCGATCAGCGCGAGCAACACCACGAGCGTCCCGACGACGAACGAGTCGGTGCGAGTCATCTGGCTCCGAGCGAGCGCGCGGACCGCGGTCGGGCGCCGCGGCGCGGGATCAGGCGGCGATCACTGGGGCGAGGATGAACGCCGCCAGGCTGAAGACGATGAACAGGACGAGCAGCACGATGGTGAACTGCCAGAGCCGGCGCTCCACTCCCCGCCGGCTGCGGTAGACCGCGGAATCGCCGCCGAACGTGCCCGACAGCCCGACCCCGCGGGCCTGCAGCAGGATGGCGACGATGAGCGCGATGCTCACCAGGATCTGGCCGATGGCCAGAAGGGGGTCCACGGGATGTGCTCCTCAGATCGCTTCAGCGACGGTGGATGCTATCACACAAGGCGCGACTGACCGGTCATCCCGTCCCACCTCGGCAGGCCCGCGAACTCGAGGAGCGTCGGGGCGACATCGGCCAGGACGCCGTCGGCGAGCTGACGTCCGCGCGCCGCACGACCGACGAGGACGAAGGGCACGGGGTTCAGAGAATGGGCCGTGATCGGGTTGCCGTCGGCGTCGCGGAGGGCGTCGGCATTGCCGTGATCGGCAGTGATGGCGAGCAGCGCGCCGGGCGAGGTCGGGTCGTCGGCGTCCACGGCGTCGACCGCGGCGACGATCCGCGCCAGGCAGCCGTCGACCGTCTCGAGTGCCGCGATCGTCGCGTCCCAGACGCCGGTGTGGCCCACCATGTCGGGGTTCGCGAAGTTGGCGACGATGAAGTCGTACTCGCCCGATGCGATCGCCTCGACAAGGGCGTCGGTCACACCGAGTGCGCTCATCTCAGGCTGGAGGTCGTAGGTCGAGACCTTCGGGCTCGGGACGAGCAGTCGCTCCTCGCCCGGATACGGGGTCTCGACGCCGCCGTTGAAGAAATAGGTGACGTGGGCGTACTTCTCGGTCTCGGCGACATGGAACTGGCGCCAGCCTGCCTCCGAGAATGTCTGGGCGAGCGAACGCGCCTCCTCGGGCGGGAAGGCGACCATGACGGGCAGGTCCGCCTCGTATTCGGTCATCGTCACGACGAGGGGTGTCCGCGCCGCGCGTCCCGTGGGTGACCGTCGGTCGAAGCCCGCGAACGCGCCGTCGGTGAGCGCATGCGTCAGCTCGCGTGCGCGATCGGCGCGGAAGTTCGCGTGGATGATCGGCTCGCCATCCTCGATAGGGGCGGCGACGGCATCGATGATGGTGGGCGTGACGAACTCGTCGGTCTCGCCCCGCTCGTACGCGGCCTCGACCGCTTCGGTCGCCGACTTGGCATGCTCGTTCGTCTCGGCGTGGACGATGGCGTCGTAGCCCCGCTCGACGCGATCCCAGCGGTTATCGCGGTCCATCGCGAAGTAGCGGCCGCCGACGGTCGCGATAAGGGCGTCCGAATGCGCGGTGGCGAGACGCTCCTCGAGGATGCCGACGAAGCCGAGCGCCGACGAGGGCGGCGTGTCCCGGCCGTCGAGCAACGCGTGGACGCGGATGCGCGGCACCCGCTCACGACGCGCGAGCTCCGCAAGGGCGATCAGATGCCGGTCGTTGGCATGGACGCCGCCAGGCCCGATCAGGCTGACGAGATGGAGCGTGCCGCGACCGTCGCGAGCACGCTCGGCGGCCTCGAGGAACGCCGGGCGCGTGAAGAACGAACCGTCGGCGATCGCCGCGTCGATCCGTGGCAGATCCTGGAGGACGGGACGCCCGGCGCCGAGGTTCAGGTGGCCGACCTCAGAGTTGCCCATCTGCCCGGGTGGCAGCCCGACCGCATCCTCCGAGGCCCGGAGGACGGCGTGCGGCCAGGTCGCGAGGAGGCCGCGCCACGTCGGCATCCGTGCTGCCCTGACAGCGTCGGCGCGTGGGTCCGTGCCGATGCCGAAGCCATCGAGGACGACGAGGACGATCGGCCGGGGTCGACGACGATCCGAGGAGGCGGGTCGCGGTTCCGTCACGCCGCCGCGCCGCGCGCCGCCGCGGTCAGCCCGGCGCGTGCCACGATCCCGGCCATCTCGTCGGGCTTCAACGATGCGCCGCCGACGAGGGCGCCGTCGATGGCGGGCTCGGCGAGGAATTCGGCGATGTTCGCCGACGTCACGCTGCCGCCGTAGAGCACCGGCAGGTCGTCCGCACCCGCGGGCCAAACCTCCCCGACCGCGGTCCGGATCGCATCGGCCATCGCGGACGCGTCCTGGCCACTGGCATTGCGACCCGTTCCGATCGCCCAGACCGGCTCGTACGCGATGACAAGGCGGGCGCCCCGGAGCGCGTCGACATCGTGTCCGGCGAGCGCGCCTTCGAGTTGGCGCCGGACGACCTCGGTCTGGCGCCCCGCCTCGCGCTCGCCTAGCTGCTCGCCGACGCAGAGGATCGGGCGGAGCCCCGATTCGATGGCGCGGGCGAGCTTGCGGCCGATCAGCTCGTCGGTCTCGGCGAAGTCACGACGCCGCTCCGAGTGCCCGACGATCACCCAGTCGGCGAGCCCGACGAGCATCGGCGCCGACACCTCACCCGTGTATGCGCCCTGGAGCTCGTGATGAACGTTCTGCGCGCCGATGCCGATGTCGGGATCCGACTCGGCGAGCGCGTCGCGGACGGCGGCGAGCGCGACGAACGGCGGGCAGATGACGCGGGTCACGCCGTCAGCGCGCGTCCGTGCCGCGATCGTCAGGGCGAGCTCGCCGGCATCCGCGGGCGTCGTATGCATCTTCCAATTCGCGGCGATGACGACGTCACGCATCGCGGTGAATCATGCCAGAGCGTGGCCGGCGGGACGCGGCGGCGGACGGTCCTCGCCGTCTGTTGCTGCGAGCCTCTCGAGGCGCTCGAGCGCGCGCTGGACCGCGGAGCGATGGATCTCGAGCCGCTCCGCGAGGTCCCCGAGGCTCGCTTCCGGCGTGTCCCGGCGTGCCTCGGCCACCATCCGCACGACGTACGGCTGGGTGGCGAGACGGCCGTCGGCGTCGAGCGTGTCGATCGCATCGAGCTGGCGGCCCGCGGCGCTCACCGCGCGCTGGAGGTTCGCCGATTCGGCATTGAGGACGCGGTTGAGCTCGCCCCGTAGCGCCCGCGAGACCTGTCTCGCCTCGACCTCGAGCAGCGCGCCGCTGGCGCCGATCCGCCGCAGGAAGGTGCCGACCGCCTCGCCGTTCTTCGATGTGACGACACCCCGGCCGCGGCGGAGACGCCATGACACAGGGAGCCCGAATCCCGCGAGTCGGGCGGCGAGGACCGGGGCGTCTTCGGGCGCGACGACGAACTCCAGGTGCGTCCGGCCGCCCGCGAGGCTCAGCGAGCCGCGCGCAAGGAAGCGGCCACGCAGCCACGCCCCGCGCCAATGCTCGGCCGCGGGACCCCAGTCCAACGATCGCGCCGCCGCGGCGCCGCCCATCCCCTCCCCGGCCGGCGGCGCACCCCCGAGCCGGCGAAGGCGATGAACGAGCCTCGCCATCG
>JBJMNA010000078.1:0-5480 GCA_045804485.1 Chloroflexota bacterium | reverse complement strand
TCGGTCAACCCGAATGTCGCGAGCTTATCGCCGCGTGCCTGCGGCACCAGCCAGCGCTGTCGCTGTTCCTCGGTCCCCCACTGGAGGAGCGCCAGCGAGTTGAGCCCCACGTGGACGCTCTGGACGACACGGAACGACGTGTCGGCACGTTCGAGTTCCTCGCACAGGATCCCGAAGCTCGTGTAGTCCATCCCACCGCCGCCGTACGCCTCCGGGATCGGCGCGCCGAGGAAACCGAGCTCGCCCATCTTCGCGAAGAGCTCCCGGTGGACCTCGGCGTTAGCGTCCCAGTCGCGGATGAACGGGGCGATCTCGGCGTCGGCGAAAGCCCTGACGCTCTGCTGGACGAGCCGGTTCTCGTCGGTCAGGGTGAAGTCGACCATCGGCCGATCGTAGCAGGACGTCTCCGCACAAAAGCCGCCCGTATACTCGAGCGACCCCGAGCCGAGGAGCCGACCCACCGATGACGACCGAAGCCAGTCACGACTACGCCGCCCTCGCGGAGGCCAACCTGACGCCCGTCCTCGGGCGCTACTTCCAGCGGTCGTGGAGCCACGGCGTCGGCCATCGACTGTTCGACAGCGACGGGCGGGCGTATCTCGACTTCGCGAATGGGATCGCGGTCACATCGCTCGGACACGCCCACCCGGCGGTCACGGCGGCGATCCACGCCCAGGTCGACAGGCTGATCGGGCCGGTGTCGGCGCTCGGGTTCGCCGAGCCGATCTCGCGACTCGCGGTCGAGCTCGCGGCGACGTTTCCCGCGCCGCTCGATTCGGTGATGTTCCTGAACTCGGGGTCTGAGGCCATCGACGGAGCGCTGAAGCTCGCTCGCCGCGTCACCGGCAGGCCGGGCATCATCGCGTTCCGCGGCGGGTTCCACGGCCGGACGTACGGCGCCGCGAGCGTGACGACGTCGAACGTGAACTACCGGACCGGCTATGAGCCGTTCCTGCCGGGCGTCTATTTCGCCCCATATCCGATCATCTACCCCGAGTTCGCGGATGAGGAAGAGGCCTCGGCAGCGAGTCTCTCCGTGCTGCGGTCGCTGTTTGCCTCGACTGTCGCGCCGTCGACGGTCGGCTCGATCATCATCGAACCCGTCCTCGGGGAAGGCGGCTACAACCCGGCGCCCGCGTCGTTCCTCCGCGGATTGCGGGAGCTGTGCGACGAGCACGGGATCCTGCTCATCGCCGACGAGGTCCAGTGCGGCTACGGTCGGACCGGGACGATGTGGGCGTTCGAGCAGGCCGGGATCGTGCCCGATGTCGTGGTCGTGGCGAAGGCCATCGCCAACGGGTTGCCCCTCTCGGCGATCGTGTCGTCGCGCGAGCTCCAGGAACGCTGGGGTCGCGGCGCGCACGGCTCGACGTATGGCGGGAATCCGGTGGCCTGCGCTGCGGGATTGGCCGTGCTCCAGACGATGCGCGACGAGGACCTCGTCTCGAATGCCGTCGCGCGCGGCGCCGAGCTCATCGCAGGCCTCGCCGCGATCGCCGCCGAAGACGACCGTATCGGCGACATCCGCGGTCTCGGGCTGATGGTCGGCGTGGAATTCACGAACGCCTCCCTCCCCGACCGGCTGATGGCCGCCTGCGCCGACGCCGGCTTGCTGGTCCTGACCTGCGGTCGCCACCACGAGACCGTTCGCTGGATCCCCCCGATCGACGTCACCGCCGCCGAGATCGCGGAAGCCGTCGAGATCTTCGGCGAAACGCTGGCGGGTATGGCCGGGTAAGGCTCAGCGAATCGTTCGCGCGCAGCCCAACCGGTGGGGGTCGGGGCTTGGATGTCGCAAAAGTGCGTCACAGAGACGCACGGACCTGTTCACTAGAACGAGGTCCGGAAAGCCAGCGGCCGTAAGGCCGGTGCCCCGGCGCCTGCTCGGCTACCGGTTCTGTGAGAGGAACTTCATGACGTCGTCGAGTCGGAACCGACGATCGCCACGCTTGCACACGCGGTAGAACGGGAGCTCGCCGCGATCGCCGAGGCGCTTCACCGTGTTGACGTGCAGGTGAAGCATGTCCGCGACTTCGGTGGCGGTGAGCATCGGTCCAAGTTCGTTGACAGCCATCGATGCCATGTGGTCAGTAGCCTCGCTCTGCAGTCGTTTCGGCTGGTTCAGGTCCATGGAGTGGTAGGGGGTACGGTTCGGCTCGCTGCGAGGCAGAGCGTATGAGTGACGGACAGGGTGCGACTAGCCGTACTTTGGTCGTGCGGAGGTACCACCACCGTGCCTCGCCCCCGGACCCTCGCCTCTATCGCGCGCGTGTCTCGGTCAACGCGAACGAATAGATCAGGAAGATCACCGCGACGACCGCGACGACGACCACCACCGTCATCAAGACGCCCCTCCAGGACGGCAGGTCGGATCGCTCGGGACCGGCTCCATCGAAACCCATCGCGCGAAGTCAACGTCGCCGATCGCGCCGTGTCAATCGTCCAGCCGACGTACCATCGCGCCGATGTCGGACAGGATCGCCGCAGCGCTCGCGATGCCGCGGCCGGCGCGCCCGTCGGCCGGTGTCGGTGTCCTTGCCGTCGCCTCGGTGGCCGTCGCGACCTTCGTGATCGCGCTCGTCGAAGAGATGACGGAGATCCCGGACGCCTCGGCCGTCTACCTCGTCGCCGTGGTGGCCGTCGCGATCGTCGGCGGGACCGTGCCCGCCATCGCGACGGCCTTCGCGGCCTTCCTCGTCTACGACGTGCTGTTCACCGAGCCGCGCTTGTCACTCGCGATCTCCGACCCGGCGGAACTGCTGAACCTCGTGCTCGTCCTGATCGTGGCCCTCGCGGTCGGGCGGCTCGCCGCGCTCGGGCGTCAGCGCGCAGCCGAAGCCGATCGCCGTGCGACCGAAGCGACCGCCCTCTTTTCGATCAGCCGGCTCCTCGCCACTGCCGAGACCACCACGTCGGTCGCAGCACCCATCGTCGACCTCCTCGCTCGCTATGCCGTCCTCGACCGTGTCTGGATCGGCCTCGACGGTGGCGGACGCGAACAGGTGCTCGTCGACACTGGCAGCGGCCCGCTGCCCGCCGCGACGATCGTCACGACGCTGGCGCGGATGCCCGAGGACGTCCCGGCACGCTGGGTGCGCGCCCATGCCCCGACAGGACGACCGGCCGCGGCCGAGCGGCCGCCGACAGCCGGCGACCTCCTCCGGGTGAAGATCGAGACGGGCGGAACGACCTTCGGGACGCTGTCGGCGGTCTGGGCCGGTGGTGGCGAACCGCCGGGACCGGAGGCGACGCAACTCCTCGCGCTCGCCGCCGACCAGATGGCGCTTGCCCTCCGGCGTGACCGCCTCCGCCAGGAGGCAACCGCCGCAGAAGTCGCCCGACGTGGCGACGCCCTCAAGAGCGCGCTGCTCGATTCCGTGTCACACGATCTCCGGACGCCGCTCGCGAGCATCCGTGCGACCGCGGGGAACCTCGCGGACCCGGACGTAGCGATGTCGCCGGCGGACGTACGCGAGGCGGCCGAGAGCATCGACGGCGAGGCACAGCGGCTCGACAGGTTCGTCCGCTCGGTGCTCGACCTGAGCCGGATCGAGTCCGGCACCCTCAGACCGGACCTCGAGGTCTTCGAGCTGCAGCCGCTGATCAAGCGGACCGTGGAGCGCCTGGCGCCCGTGCTGCGGGACCGGCCGGTCACGTACGACGTCCCCGCCCATTCCCCGCTCGTCCGCGTCGACGGCGTCCTGTTCGATGCGATCGTCTCCAACGTCCTGGAGAACGTCGCCGACCACACGCCCGCCGGGACTCCCGTCCGGGTCGGCATCAGCAGCGGGCTCGATCACGACGTCCGCGTCACCATCGAGGACGGCGGGCCGGGCGTCGCCCCCGGCGACATCGACCATGTCTTCGACAAGTTTCAGCGCGCCGGTCCGCGCGGCGAACGAGCCCGCCGCGGCATGGGCATCGGGCTGTCGATCGTGCGCGGCATGACCGAGGCCCTCGGCGGGACCGTCAGGGCGCGCCCGAGCGGGATGGGCGGACTGGCCATCGACCTCGACCTGCCCGCGATCGCCACCCTCTCTGAGACGGACGCTTGATCACGGGCCCCGGCGCGCATGTCCTCCTCGTCGACGACGATGAGGCGACGCGCCGGTCGGTCGCCGCGAACCTCGTCGCGCACGGCTATCGCCTCATCGAGGCCGGCGATGTCCGAACGGCGCTCGACCGCTGGGAGCAGGCTCGGCCGGACGTGATCCTGCTCGACCTCGGGCTGCCCGACGCGGACGGGCTCGTCCTCATCCGGCGGGTCCGACGGGACGCGTCCACGCCGATCCTCGTCCTGTCCGCCCGCGATGCGGAACCGGACAAGGTCGTCGCGCTCGAAGCGGGGGCGGACGACTACGTCACGAAACCATTCGGGTTGCCCGAGCTCCGCGCTCGCGTCGGCGCGCTGATCCGTCGATCCGGCGGCGCAGCAGCTGGACCCGATGGGAGGCTGGCGCTCGGATCGATCGTCATCGACGTCGCCCGGCGGGCGGTGACCGTCGCCGGCATCCCGGTCGAGCTCACCCCCCGCGAGTACGAATTGCTCAAGACGATGGTCGGGCAGCCCGGGCGTCTCCTGACCCGCGGCCGCCTCCTCCGGGCGGTCTGGGGCGCCGCCTACGGCGACGAAGGCCACTATCTCCACGTCTACGTCAGCCGGCTTCGGCGGAAGCTCGACGCCGCCGATCCGACTGGACGAGCAAGCGGGCTGATCGTCGCCGAGCCCGGGGTCGGCTATCGGATCGCCGAAGTCGACGAGGTCGCCAAACCGGCCGACTAGCCGGTCCCCGAGCCGACCGACGCGCCGGGTTGAGCGATCGTTGAGCGCCGCGGGCACCGCCGAGTCCGCTTTCCTCTTGGGACGCTGCGTACGGTGAAGGCATGGAACCGGTCACCCGCCTGCCGATCACGCATGTCATGTCGGACCCGATCGACCGCGACACAGCGGAGATCGACGCCGCGATCGAGCTCGTCCGTCTTGGTCTCGCGACCCGCGTCCGCCTTGTCGGACTCATGCGGCCGGACGCCGCGGCGGCGATCGGCCTGGCCCGCGCCCAGGCCGCCGGCGTGCTGTTCGAGATGGACCGGGCGCCAGCCGGAAACATGTCGTTGACGATCGGCCCGCAAGGCGACGGTCCGCCCACGGGATGACGCCATCGCGCGAGGGGTCGTCGCCGACCTCCCCTACGGACGGGGCGTCTAGAAGGCTCGCCGGTCAGCCGCCGCGGACGATCCGACGTGCGTCGAGGCTCACGCGCAGGAAGCTCGTGAGATGCGCCAACGGTCGGATGTGGCTCGGTTCGCCGGCGTAGATCGTCCGGATCGGGACCTCGGCCATCGGCAGGTCGAGCGCGATGCACCGGGCGATCATCTCGACCTCGAAGCCGAAGCCGTGCTCATCGCTCTCGAGGAGCGCCGTCATCAACCTCGCCCCGATCAGCCGGTAGCCCGACTGGTTGTCCGAGATCCGACGCCCG
>JBJMNA010000077.1:0-3021 GCA_045804485.1 Chloroflexota bacterium | reverse complement strand
TCGCGGCGGAGATGGATCGGCATGTTGACCGAATCCATCCCGAGCAGCGACACGCCGCGCAGGATGAACGGGAAGACCGTCGTCTCGAGCTTCGCGCCACCCGCGTTCCCCGACGCGGCCACGGCCGCGCCCGTTCGCAGAGTCCGCAGCACGTACGGCAGCGTCGCCGCGCCGACGGCGTCCACCGCGCCTGCCCACCGTTCCGACTCGAGCGGCCGGCCCTCGCCGGTCACCTCGTCCCGTGCCAGGATCCCGGCCGCGCCCATCGAGCGCAGGCGATCGGCTTCCTCCGCCTTGCCCGTCGCCGCCCAGACCTCGTAGCCGCGGTCGGCGAGGATCGCCAGGGCCGTTCCGCCCACTCCGCCCGACGCTCCCGTCACGAGCACCGGCCCGTCGGCCGGCGCGAGACCCCGCCCTTCCAATGCGACGACCGACATCGCGGCCGTGAAGCCCGCGGTCCCGATCGACATCGCGTCGCGCGGCGACAGCCCGGGCGCGAGCGGCACGACCCACCCGGCCGGCACGCGCTGATACTGGGCGTACCCACCGTGCCGTGACACACCAAGCTCGTACCCGTGAGCGAGAACGGCCGAGCCGACGGCGATCGTCGGATCCTCGGAGGCGACGACCTCTCCCGCGAGGTCGATCCCCGGGATCAGCGGGCTGATCCGGGCGACCTTCCCGTCGGCGCGCGTGGCGAGCCCGTCCTTGTAGTTGACGCTGGACCAGAGGACGCGGATCTCGACCTCGCCCGCGGGCAGATCTGCCGCGGCGAACTCCCGGACACCCCGATCGACGCCGTCACCGACCTTCTCGGCGACGTACGCGCGGAACGTGCCCGGGATGGCGGTCATGAAGTCATCCTACGGCCGGCCGAAGGTTGCGTTTCGGCGAAGATGGTTGACGTCGCACAGATCCGTCAGCCACCATGCCGGGACCGTGACTCACACCCAAGTCTCCTGGAACATGTGTATGCGCTGGCGGCCCCGCCGTGCGGAGGATGGGGTCTGAGGTCACGCGCAACCTGATCTAGGGCGCGGGATCACAGACGAGGTCCCGGGGCTGCAGTTCCAAGAGGAGCTGCGGCTTTTTTGTTTCCTCCGAGACACGCGACGGGTGACCGCCAAGACCGACGGGCCTTCCCAGGGCCACGGGCCTCACGACACCACCGACGGACCCCACCGACGACCTCCAGGAGACACTCACATGACCGAACTCGATCCGGCCACCTTCCGTCCGGAGACCCGCGCGCTCCACTCGGGCCAGAAGCCCGACCCGGCGACCAATGCGCGCGCCGTCCCGATCTACGCGACGACGTCGTACGTCTTCGACGATGCCGCGCACGCGGCGCGCCTCTTCGGCCTCCAGGAATTCGGGAACATCTACACCCGGATCATGAACCCGACGACGGACGTCTTCGAGCAGCGCGTCGCTGCGCTCGAGGGCGGCGTCGCGGCCCTTGGCGTCGCATCCGGGCAGGCGGCAGAGACCCTGACGATCCTCAACCTTGCGCGTGCGGGCGACAACATCGTCTCGTCATCGAGCCTCTACGGCGGCACCTACAACCTCTTCACCCACACCCTTCCGAAGGTCGGCATCATGACCACCTACGTCGACGGCTCGGACCCGTCGGCATTCGGGCGGGCCATCAACGAGAAGACGAAGGCGGTCTTCCTCGAGCTGATCGGCAACCCGCGGCTCGACATCCACGACCTCGCATCGATCGCCGATGTCGCCCATGCCCGCGGCGTCCCGGTCATCGTCGACAACACCTTCGCGCCGCTCCTCGCGCAGCCGATCCAGCACGGGGCCGACATCGTCATCCACTCGGCGACCAAGTGGATCGGTGGTCACGGAACGGCGATCGGCGGCGTCGTCGTGGACGCGGGCACCTTCGACTGGGCCGCCAGCGAGCGGTTCAAGCAGGACTTCGTGGACCCAGACCCCTCGTATCACGGCGTCAGCTACACGGGGGCGTTCGGGAACCTTGCGTTCATCCTCAAGCTCCGCGTCCAGGGACTTCGGGACCTCGGCGCTGCGCTGAGTCCGTTCAATGCGTTCCTGTTCCTCCAGGGACTCGAGACGCTGCCTCTTCGGATCACCCGCCACAGCGAGAACGCGCTGGCCGTGGCCAAGTGGCTGGAGACGCGGCCCGAAGTGACCTGGGTGAGCTATCCGGGCCTGGAGTCGCACGCCTCGCACAAGCTCGCCAAGCGCTATCTGAGCGGCGGCTTCGGCGGGATCGTGACGTTCGGGGTCAAGGGCGGCGTCGACGCCGGCCGACGACTCATCGACAACGTCCAGATCTTCTCGCTGCTCGCCAACGTCGGCGACGCGAAGTCGCTCATCATCCATCCGGCATCGACGACCCACTCGCAGCTCGAGCCCGAGGAACAGCTCGCGACGGGGGTCACCGACGACCTCATCCGGCTGTCGGTCGGCCTCGAGCACGTCGACGATCTGATCGCCGACCTCGAACAGGCGCTGGCCGTCGCGACCGCCGAAAGCCCGGCCGACGGCGAGCTCGTCGGCGCGGCTGGGTGACGACGGACACTCGAGCGAGCGACGCGGCTGGTCTCCCGACGGGGACCGGCCGCCTCGGATCGCTGTCGCTGGGGCCCTTCGAGCTCGACGTCGGCGCGACGCTCGAGGACCTCGTCATCGCCTACCGGCACGACGGGCCCGGTCCGGACGTCGCGCCACAGGTCGTGGTCATCCACGCCTTGACGGGGTCGGCCGACGCGGCGGGCGATTGGTGGGAGCCGCTGATCGGCTCCGGCCGAGCACTCGACACTGATCGCGTCGGTGTCCTCTCGGCAAATCTCCTCGGTGGCCGCTACGGGACGACCGGCCCGACCTCCGACGACCCGCGGACCGGTCGGCCGTACGAGGCGGATTTTCCTGCGATCTCGAGGCGCGACCAAGCCCGCGCTCAGTGGCGTCTGATGGATGAGCTCGAGGTCGGGGGGGTCGAGCTCATCGTCGGCGGATCGCTCGGCGGGATGGTCGCGCTCGAGGTCG
>JBJMNA010000076.1:0-9898 GCA_045804485.1 Chloroflexota bacterium | reverse complement strand
GACGATCGTCGCGCCGGGCTCCGGCGGCGCCTGGGATATCGCCCTCGCCTCGGTCCCTGCCTGGACGATCGACGACGCGGCGTTCTTGACCAGCACGCCCTATTACCGTTGGCCGCACCTGCTCGTCGTGCCTTCCGGATCGGCCGCCAATACGGTGCAGGACGTCGCGGCCGGTCCGATCTGCGCCATCAGCGGCGACGCCGGTGAGTCGTGGCTGCGGGGCAGCTATGGCGGCGCCTCGGCTCGCCCGCTTGTCACGACGGTCATCACTCGCGCCACCGACGCGGACTGCCTGACGGCCATCTCGTCGGGGGCCGCAGTCGCTGCGATCACCGCTCATCTATCCGACGCAGATCTGCAGGTCCGCTCCGACGTTCGGGTGATCGGTGGACCGGCACCCGAGCCCCGGGCCGTCATCGTCTCGCGTCAGCAAGGGTCGGGCGCCGATCCGACTGACCTGCTCCATGCCATCGACGACGCGCTGGCCGCGATGCGCGCCGACGGGACCCTCACGCGGCTGTCCCAGCGCCGCTTTGGCGGTGCGGACCTCACGACTCCCTGACGAACATGAGGAGACCGATCATGCGTTCCCATCCTTCTGGAACTCCAGGTCTCGTCCTCGTCCTGGTCCTTGCTTTCGCGCTCGCGGCGTGCGCCGATGCGACGCAGACGCCATCGCCTGCCGCGTCCTCGCCGGCTTCGACAGCGACCGCTCCGCCTGCCCCGAGCGGCTCCCCGATCGCGGGTCTCCCACCGCTCGCCGACGTCCCGTTCTATCGCGCAGACGTGCTCGGTCAAGTGATCGAGCCCGGACCTGCGCCGGCCGGGAAGCCTCAGCTCGCTTGGGAGGCCGAGATCGGCCCGACCCACTGGTCTCCGATCCTCGTGAACGGGCTGATCGTCGTCGGAAACGCCGCGGGCGCGGTCATCGCGCTCGACGGACGAACCGGTATGCAGCGCTGGCGCTTCCAGGCAGCCCAGGGTCTCCCGACCGACAGCTTCAACGGATCGGCCGCCGCCGCGGACGGCCTCGTGTTCATCAACGACCTCTCGACGATCTATGCCCTCGACGCGACCACGGGCCAGAAACGATGGTCTGCGCACGCACCGACGAAGGGCTCCCGACCGCTGGTGGTCGACGGGGTGCTCTATCTGGGAACGATCGGCGGCGCCCTCGGTCTCGACGCGAAGACCGGCGAGGTCGTCTGGAGTTGGACCGGCCCGCAAGGCGTCGGGACGACCGTCGGCCCGGTAGTCGATGGGGTGGCCTACCTCTCCTCGAGAGGCGACGGGCGCCTCTATGCGATCGACATCCATGACAGGAGCGAGCACTGGCACGTCCAGACGGTCGGCCAGGCGGTCGGCTCCTCCGAAGTGGTCGGTGACACGGTCTTCGTCGGTACCAACCAGGCCGGCGCCGCGGGACCTGTCGGCCAGGTCTATGCCGTCGACCGGCCGACCGGCCGCGTCCGCTGGCAATTCGGGGGCCCGAAGGGCGGTCAGATCGTGCCGGGTGCGGCTCGCGACGGCGTCCTCTACCTGAGCAGCGAGACCGACGGGATCTACGCGGTGAAGGACGACGGGACGCACGCGACGCCGGTCTGGCACGACGACGCCCCGCCCAGCATCGTCCCGCTCTCAATGGTCGGCGACACCCTGTTTGAGCAGCGTACCGATGGCTCGGTCGGCGCATATGCGGCGTCAGATGGGGCGCTCGAATGGGAGACGCCGGCGACTGGCGACTACGGCGGCGGGCCGCCGCTCGTCAGCGGTGGCATGGTGTTCTCGGTCGGCGATGCGCATGGTGTCAAGGCCTACGCCGACCCGGGCCTGATCGCCATGCTCCCATCGGCGTCGGTCGCTTCGTCCCCCACCCCGACGCTCTCACTCGCGGGTGTCCCTGATCCGTTCGTGGTCGTCAAATCGTTCTCGTGGGACTCGACGAAGCTCGCGATCCCGCTCGGGATGGACGTCGGGCCAGATGGACTCCTGTACATCCTCGACATCAAACCGTCGGTGGCAGTGATCGATCCCAACGACGGGCACATCGTCCGAACCTGGGGCCGCCAGGGCACGGGTCCCGGCGAGTTCGACCTGACCGTGCCCGACGACAATCCAGGAACAGGCGATGTCGCCGTCGCTCCGAACGGGCACGTCTACGTTGCCGATGGCTCGAACCATCGCGTCGAGGTGTTTAGGCCTGATGGAACCTTCATCTTCCAGTTCGGCAGCTTCGGCACCGGTGATGGCCAGTTCGGATCGATCGACGAAATCACCATCGGCG
This sequence comes from Chloroflexota bacterium, assembly GCA_045804485.1. Classification (GTDB taxonomy): domain Bacteria; phylum Chloroflexota; class Limnocylindria; order Limnocylindrales; family CSP1-4; genus SPCO01. The sequence goes on along the minus strand of JBJMNA010000076.1, from coordinate 7,614 downwards.
ATGACGGGAGCGTGTACGCCCTCGATGGGAGCGCAAACCGGATCAGCAAGTTCACCGACGGAGGCAAGGTGCTCTGGCGCTCGCCCGCACCTGGCGGCGATCCGAAGCTCGCCACTCTGCTGCATGGCATCGCCGTCCGCTCCGACGGCGCGATCCTCGCGACCTGCGAACAATGCAGTGAGATCCTTGTCTTCGACCCCAGGAACGGTCGGCTTCGGAGCGAGGTCGTTCCCATCAAGGTCGATGGCGATCGTTCCGGATCGATGACCCTCGACGGCAAGGGCTACATCTATGTCGCGGCATACGGTTCCAACTCGCAACTTGTCTTCGACCCGACGGGCCGGCTCGTGGGCGGTCGCTATCACCAAGCCGGGATGCCATTCACAAGCCTCGACAAGGAGGGCAACTGGGGCGACACGTTCTGGCCTTCCCCGGTGTTCCTGCCCGACCGGCACGGATTCACCTTCGGCAAGGACGGCCTGACCGAGCTGACGGTTACCCTGGCACCGGGATGACGCAGGCCAACTCCGCCACTGCTTGTGCGGCATCTGACCTCCGTCCAAACGTATCGATGAACGTGACGATAAACGGCCAGAAATCGAAGACCTGCTAACTGGACAGCCTACGCTCGACATTCCACGCTCATGCCACAACGCTTAGGCCGATCTGCTTCGTAAACAGCAGGTCCTCGGTTCAAGTCCGAGTGTCGGCTCCACTCAACCGGCGGCGCGCGCCTTCGGGCCGACGAGGTACCACGCCTCGATGTCGCCCTTCCCCTTGACCGGGATCATCCCGCGGCGCTCGAGGTCGAACTCGTCGGCCAGCAGGTCCCTCGTCGCGCGCGTCACCTGGATCCGGCCGGGCGTGCCGTGCGACTCCATCCGACTCGCGGTGTTGACCGCGTCGCCCCACAGGTCATACAGGAACCGCTTGCGGCCGATCACGCCTGCGACGACGGGTCCCGAGTTGATGCCCACCCTGATCTCGAGGCCGAGGCTCCCGACGCCGTCGGTCGAGCGCATCGCGGCGACCATGTCGAGCGCCACGAGCGCGAGTGCCCGGGCGTGGTCCGAACGCGGCGTCGGCACCCCGGCCGCGACCATGTAGCAGTCGCCGATGGTCTTGATCTTCTCGAGGCCGTATTCCTCGGCCAGGTCGTCGAACCGGCTGAACAGGTCGTCGAGGAAGCCGACGACCTCAGCCGGCGAGCGCCGCTCGGACCACGGTGTGAAATCGACGACGTCGGCGAACAGGATCGACGCCGACGTGAACTGGTCCGCGATCGTCTGGGAATCGTCCTTGAGCCGGTCAGCGATCGATGCGGGCAGGATGTTGAGGAGCAGGTTCTCGGCCCTCGCCTGTTCGCGGCGGAGAGCGGCGACGGCGGCGCGCCGCTGCTCGGCGAAGACGGCGAGCAGCGTGAACACGATCGTGCCGCCGACCACGACGTTCAGCGCGAGCATCGTGCTGGTGAACCAGTCCGGCAGGAGTGGCGGGGTCGGTCCGATCAGCTCACCGGCGATGCCCGCGCCAAGGAAGACGACGACCCAGGCGATGAACCAACGCGCCGCGTCGCGAGCGTCGGTGAACACGAGCGCGGCGACCGGCGCGAGGATCCCCCAGAACCCGACGCCGGCCGCGCCCGAGAACCCGCCGAGCGGGATCATCGACAGGGTCGGTGCCAGCAGGATCGCCACCTGGCCGGTCCGCAAGAGCTGCCGGAAATCGCGATTCCGCGAGAACACGACGATCGAGCCGGCGATGATCGCGAAGTAGACCCACGGCACGTAACCGACCGGCGACCCGAACGCGAGGTAGAGCGCGCCCCACAGCGCCGACACCGGCAGGATGAGGATCGAGATGAGGACGAGCAGCGCCTTGCGCTCGCGCGCGTCATCGTCGTCACCGGGATCTGCGCCGATGGCCCCGAGACGTCCGATGGCAGCCTCCGCGGGCGGTCGGATCCGGCTCAGCGCGTCCACACGGGCGAGGGTACCCGGTCAGGCCTCGTCGTCGCGGCGGTGGACGGGATCGTGTGGATCCCCGGGTGAGGTCGACTCGTCGCGTTTCCCATCGATCCGAAGGAGCGCCGCGGTCAGCTGCTCCCCGACGAATGCCCCGAACCGTTCGGCGGACCACTGCCGGCGGATGACGAGCAGCTCGTACACGTCGGGCGATGTGTAGGTCCACATGATGTCCCGAGCGTCCTCGAGTGTGAGCTCTGGTCGGAGGTCGTGACGCTCGAACAGGGTTCGAGCGTTCGTTTCCATGCGCCGGAGCCGCTGCTCGTCGACCTCGGCCAGGAGCTCGGCCATCCGCACATCCGACTCGGCGGCTGCCCTGATCAGGAGGACGATCGGTGCGACTCGGGCCGAGACCTCCGTCACGAGGGTGCCCCAAGCTCGGACGAGCTGTCGTGCGTCTTGCTCCGCGGCGCGAATGGCGTCCGACCGCTGCTCGGCAGGGACGGGGCCGACGCCCTCAAGGCTCCGGAGCCAGATCGCCCGCACCAGTCCCGGCTTCCCGCCGAAGGATTTGTAGATGGTGTCAGGCGAGACGCTCGCGGCAGCGGCGATCGCGGCGATCGTCGTGCCCGCGTATCCGCGGTCGAGGAACAGCCGACGTGCCGCTTCGAGTGTCCGCTCGCGCGCCTGGTCGGCCCGGCGACGACGTCCATGTGCGTCATACGGACGGCGGGGCTTGACGGCGTCTGACATTCATTCCAGTATAGTGGAACGAATCTACGGGCGGCGCATCGCTAGGAGATCCTCTTGCTACTGCTCGTCGGAGGCACAGGCAATCTCGGCGGCCGGATCGCGCGTCGCCTGGCGTCACACGATCTTCCGTTTCGGGCGCTTGTGCGACCTGAGACCGAGCCGGGCGAGTTGACCGACATCGCCGAGATCGTTCGCGGCGACCTGCGGGATGAGGCCAGCCTTCGGGTCGCGGTCGAGGGCATCGATACCGTCATCGCCAGCGCACATTCGCTCGACCGGATCATGGCCCACCACCGCGACCTCTCCATCGACAGCGTCGACCGCGAGGGATACCGCAATCTCGTCTCGACGGCGGCCGCAGCGGGAGTCGCGCGTTTCGTCTACGTCTCGTTCCCGGGCGTCATCCTGGACTCCGCGACGCCTTTCGCCAATGCCAAGCTGGCGACGGAGGAGCTCCTGAAGGTATCGCCCATGCACGAAGTGATCGTGCGACCCGACGCGTATCAGGAGCCGTGGCTCTCGGCCGAGCGTGGCTTCGACTGGCGGAGTGGACGGGTCATCATCTTCGGTCGCGGGGATGGACAAGCCTCGTACGTCGCCATGGACGACGTCGCCGAAGCGATCGTCCGGCTGGCGGCGATGCCCGACCCACCGCGCCTCGTCGAGTTCGGCGGCCCCGAGATGATGACGAGGAACGAGCTCGTTGGCGCCTTCGAGACGGCCCTCGGCACGCGTCTGCGTCGGCGACACGTCCCGCGATTGGCGATGCGCGTCGGGTCCGCAGCCCTTCGGCGGATCCATCCCGGACTGTCCTCGGTCCTCGGGATGGGTGTCTCCCTCGATCACCGAACGGCCGCCCCTGGCGACGGCGTCCTTCGAGAGCTTGGGATCCAGCCGCGGCCCGTCAGCGCCTACATCCGGGACCTCGTCGCTGCGGAAGGGCGCTGAGACGCCGAGCACAGCGACGGCTCAGCGAGTCCGTCAGTGCTGCGGCTGGGCCGCCCGCGCCTCCCAGACGACGTGCTCGGGCGTTTCGAGCTGGAAGGTCGAGTGGTTGACGTCGAAGTCGTCCGATAGGCACGCGCCCAGGTGGTCGAGGACGTCGCCCGGCTTCGCGTCGGGACCAAGGACCACGTGCGCCGAGACGACGTTCATCCCGCTTGTGATCGTCCACGCGTGCAGGTCGTGGACGTCGCTCACCCCGGGCGCGTCGAGGATGTGCTGGCGGACATGGTCGAGGTCCACGCCTCTCGGTGTCGCCTCCATCAGGACGTCGAGGCTCTCGCGCAACAGGGCGAGCGTCCGCGGGACGATCAACACAGCGACCACCATCGAGGCGACAGCGTCCGCCTGGGTCCAACCGGTCGCGAGGATCACGAGTCCGGAGACGAGCACGGCCCCGGCTCCGAACAGGTCGCCGAGGACTTCGATATACGCGCCGCGGATGGTCAGGCTCTCGCCTTGGCCCGGGTGGAGAAGCCGCAACGAGACGAGGTTCGCCAGAAGGACACCGGCGGCGACGACGGTGACGATGCCGGCACCGACCTCTGGCGGCGCCTGCAGGCGGCGGATGGCCTCGTAGAAGACGAACGCGGCGATGCCGAGCAGGAGGATCGCGTTGGCAGCAGCTGCGACGATCTCCAGCCGATAGAGCCCGAACGTCCGCTCGTCCGTGCGTGGCCGCGCCGCCAGGCGGACCGCGACGAGCGCGAACGCGATTCCCGAGACATCGGCGAAGACGTGCCCCGCGTCCGCGAGCAGGGCGAGGGAGTTGCTCGCAAGTCCGGCGACGATCTCCGCGACGAGGATGCACAGGCTGACGACGAGGGCGCCGGCCAGCCGCCCGGAGTGCCGATGCGCGGCAGTCGGCACGCGATCCATCGATGCGTCCTGCATGGCGCGAGCGTAGCCGGTCTTGCGGGGACGGCCGCGGGACTTCGTATAGTGTCGAGATGGTCGTCATCTTCGGTTGGGGGTCGGGGGAGGCGCGCGATCTCGGCGAGGTGGCGCCCATCGCCTGCCCGAACTGCCACAACCAGGTCTTCCTCCACCAGATCCATTCCGAGAAGCGGGTCAGCCTCTACTTCGTGCCGGTCATGCCGTATGGCTCGAACGAGTACCTCGCCTGCCCGATCTGCCGGGCGGGACTCGAGATCGGGCCGCAGCATCGGGCGGTCGTGGATCAGATGCGGATCGGGACGCGGATCTTCCACCAGGGCGGGATGGCGGCCGATCAGTACCAGGGGCAGGTCGACTCGTTCTGGCTGACGATGGGCCTCGCGCCGGCAGCGACACTGGCCGTGCCGGAAACGCCGACGTCACCGGCGTCGGCTTCCGACGGATCTCCGGACGCCATCGCCGACCGCCTCGAAGACCTCGCCCGACTCCACGCGTCGGGCGTCCTGACCGACGCGGAATTCACCGCCGCCAAGCGCCGGCTGCTCGAGAAGTAGGTCAGCCGCCGCCGCGTTCGAGTGTCGCGCGAAGCGCCGCGATATCCGCCCGGAGGCCGGCGAGCTCCCCGGCCATCGCGGTGGCTGCGGCCTCATCCGAGGCGTCCTTCGCAGCGTCGGCGGCCTCGTCGGTGGTCGAGGGCGACACGAGAAGACTCGCCAGGATGCTGGCGAGCGCGCCGATGATCCCGATGCCCGCCACCATCACGAAGAACCCGGTGATCCGGCCGAGCGACGTGACCGGAAAGAAGTCGCCGTAGCCGACCGTCGTGATCGTCACGATCGCCCACCAGAGCGCGTCACCGCCGCTCTTGATGTTGGCGTCGGGCGATCGGCTCTCCTCGTTGAGCACGAGGATGCTCGCGATCGACAGCACCATCCCGGCGAGGAGGATCGTGATGAATGTCGCGTACTGGCTCCTGTTCTTCAGGACGTCGATGACGAGGTCCTTGCCTGCCTGGCCGCGCATGATCCGGGTGATCCGCGCGAGTCGGCTCAGACGCGCGAGGCGGAAAAGAGCGGTGAGTTGGAAGACCCCGAAGCTAGGGATCGACCCGAGGAGGTCGAGCCAGCCACGCCTCGAGACGAAATATGCTCGCTTCGGCTTCGAGCCGATCAGGTTCATCGCGAAGTCGACCAGGAAGATGACGCAGATCATGTTGTCGTAAAAATTCACGAGGATCCGCGTCTCGGGATCGATGGGCAAGAGGAGCAGGACCATCAGCGCGAGCGAGAAGATGGTCAGGACGAGGATGAAGATGTTGTAGGCGTTCCCGTGCTCGCGGTAGACCGGTGTCGCGGGTGTCATGACGGGTGACCCTCCTCCTGCGACGCTGAAGCCCTCCGCGTCGGCACCGCGCATGGTAGAGGACACGGATCGGGCGTCGGCGGCTCCGGCGTCGAGGAGGTGGAGAGATGACCTGGGAGGCACCGGCGATCGGGTCGCGGGCGACGTGGACGCGGACGTTCACCGCGGAGGACGTCGAGACGTTCGCGCAGTTGACAGGCGACAGGAACCCACTGCATTTCGATGTCGCGTTCGCCGCCGGGACGCGCGTCGAGCGTCTTGTCGTCCAGGGCGGTCTGACGACCGGCCTGTTCAATGCGCTCGTTGCGATGGAGTTGCCCGGACCCGGCAGCGTCTTCCTTCACCAGGAATGGGACTACCCGGCGGCGGTCTACATCGGGGACACCGTCACGGCTGAGGCCATCGTCACGACGGCGCGTGCCGACAAGCCGATCACGACGCTCGCGTGCACCGCCCGGCGCAATGACGGCACAGAGGTCCTGCGGGGGACGTGCGTCGTCTACACGATGCGCCCCTGACGCGCCGCTCCGGCCGCTCGGCCCGGACGGCACCGCTAGAATGACCGCCCACGAGACTAGTGCCGGCCGTCACGTCGTCCCGCGGACGTCGGCTCGAGGAGGTTCGTTTGAGCACGCAACCGGGTGCCGCGCGCGTCGTCGTCATCGGCGCCGGCATCGTCGGCAACAGCCTTGTCTACCACCTCGCACGCCTCGGCTGGACGGACATCGTCCAGATCGAGAAGGGTGCCCTGCCGAACCCGGGCGGCTCGACCGGCCACGCGTCGAACTTCATCTTCCTGACCGACCACTCGCGCGAGATGACGGCCCTGACCGCCGACAGCGTCGAGCAGTACAAGGAGATGGGCGTCTTCACCCAGTCGGGCGGGATCGAAGTCGCGCGCACGCCCGAGCGGATGGAGGAGCTCAAGCGTCGGATGGCGTCCTCGCGCGCGTGGGGCATCGAGTCCGAGATGCTCACGCCGGCTGAGATCAAGGAGCTCGTCCCGTACGTGAACGCCGACATCATCCTCGGCGGGTTCTCGACCCCCGGGATCGGCGTGGTGGACTCGCTTCGCGCCGGCACGATCATGCGCGAGCGCGCTCAGGCGATGGGCGCCCTCCGGATCGCACCGATGACCGAGGTGACCGGCATCGACGTCGAGGATGGCCGTGTGACGCGCGTCCGGACCGACAAGGGCGACTTCGAGGCCGACATCGTCGTGATCGCGTGCGGCGTGTGGAGCCCGCGGATCGGCGCGATGGCGGGTGCGGGCATCCCGCTGACGCCGGCGGTCCACCAGATGATCAGCGTCGGTCCCGTGCCGTTGTTCGAGGACACGGTCGGTGAGATCACGTACCCGATCATCCGGGACATGGACACGAACTGCTACGAGCGTCAGCACGGCGGCGATCTCGAGGTGGGGTCATACGCGCACCGGGCGATCCTCTGGGACGCCGACGACATCCCGTCGATCGCGGCCTCGAAGCTGTCGCCCACAGAGCTGCCGTTCACCGAAGAGGACTTCGAGCTCCAGATGGAGCAGGCGCTCGAGCTCGTCCCGGACATCCTCGGCGACGAGCGCGTGGGGATCCGGCACCAGATCAACGGCCTGCTCTCGCTGACGCCCGACGGCATG
>JBJMNA010000075.1:0-4355 GCA_045804485.1 Chloroflexota bacterium | reverse complement strand
CTTGGAGCGCGCCAGCGCGACCACCTCGACGACCGCTACGTGGAGCGACTCGGTCGCATAGATCGGGGCCGTGCAGCCCTCGATGTAGTGGACCTTGGCGCCCTCGTCGACGACGATCAGCGTCCGCTCGAACTGCCCGGTGTTCTCGCCGTTGATCCGGAAGTAGGCCTGGAGCGGCAGCGGAACCTCGACCCCCTTGGGCACGTAGACGAACGAGCCACCCGACCAGACGGCCGCGTTGAGCGCCGAGAACTTGTTGTCCTCTGCCGGCACCACGGTGCCGAAGTGCTTCCGGAAGATCTCGGGGTACTCGACGAGCGCCTGGTCGGTGCCCATGAACACGACGCCGAGCTTGGACAGCTCTTCCTTGACCGAGTGGTAGACGACCTCTGAGTCGTATTGCGCGCCGACGCCGGCGAGGAACTTCCGCTCGGCCTCGGGGATGCCGAGTCGCTCGAACGTCGCCTTGATCTGGTCGGGGACGTCGTCCCACGACTTCTCTTCGCGCTCGGACGGCTTGCGGTAGTAGACGATGTTGTCGAAGTTGATGCGGTCGAGACCGTCGGTCCAGGTCGGCAGTGGCCGCTTGAGGAAGTGCTCGTATGCGCGCAGCCGGTACTGGAGCATCCAGTCCGGCTCGTTCTTGAACGCGCTGATCTCCTCGACGGTGGCGCGGGTGAGGCCGCGCTTCGTCTGCGCGAGGTAGGCGATGTCGTCGTGGAAGGCGAACTGTTCGCGCTGGTCTGTGACGATCTCGCGGGCTGCGGTCATCGGGTCTCCGGTCGTCGTGCGTCGGGCGATTCTAATTCCGAGTCAGATTATCGGGATTAGCGACCGAAGCGTCAACGACGACCGGGACCGAGGTCTCCGCTAGAAGCGGTTGGTGAGGCGCTGCGCCGCGAATGCGGTGATGCCGAGGAGTGCCGCCTTGGCGATCGGGCTCGAGAACATGCCGTTCGGGGCGAACATGTCCTGGAGCATGTTCGTGTCCTGGCCGTGGACCTCGGCCGTTGCCGACGCGAGCGCGCCCGGATCCGTCGCGGCCGTCTGCGGCGGCGGGAGATAGGACTTCGGGATCCCGTTCTGCTCGGCGTGCGAGCGGAGGTACTGGGCGATCTGGGCCCGCTCCTCTGGGGTCATCTTGTCGTATGCGCTCGCGGCGGCCTGCTGGAACTCCTCCGGCGAGAGCTGGCTCGCGACCTGCTGATATGCCTGGTGGACGTCGGTGTCCGGCACGTTATCCGGGCTGCCATCCTGGTACCCGCGGACGGCGTTCGACACCTGCGGCGAGAGGCGGTCGAGGATCTGAGTGATGTCCTTCATGACATCTCCCTTGCATGTCGGGTGAAAGGGGGCCGTGAAGGATGGTGCCGTCTTCGGGCTTCGGGTCCGGCTTCGAACGCCGGGCGCGGGGTTGCATCCCCGTGTCGAGGTCGGCCGGGCGTCAGGTGCCCGAGGGCGTCGTGGCCTCGACCGTCTCGGCGGCTTCCTTGACCGCCGACGCGGTCTCCTCGTCGACCTGGACCGTCTTGACCTCCTCGGCGCTCGCGGCCTTGGCCTCGACCGCCGGAGCGTCCTGCGCCGTGACGAGCGCGAGGATCCCGGACGTGCCCGGCGTGATGACCCCCGCCAGGTCCTCCTCGACCGCGAGACGGTGCGCGAGGTTGCGTGCCTTGCCCGCCGCGGCGCCGGCCGTCCCGAGCGCGACCGCGCCGGCGACGATGGTCGCCGGCAGGAAGACGGCCGCGACGACGCCTCCGACGATCCCCCACTTCAGCCCCGTCCGGGTGCTGTGGTCGGTCATCTTCTGGACGTGGAGCTGGCCGTTGTCGTCGGCCTTGACGACGAGGACGCTGTCGATGTGGAGCGAGCCGTCGATCTCCGCCATCAGCAGGTCGTCGTACACCGCGCGTGCGGAGCCGGTGTCGGCGAACCGGGCGACGACGAGGGCATGACTGCCCTGCATCGCGACGGCGCCTTCCGCGAGGACGCCCTCCTGATCGGAAACCGATGCCGCGACGACCACGACGTCGTCGTTGTCAGTCGGGTTCACAGCCTGGTCGGTCATCTCGATTCCCTCCGCGGACGCTCGTGCGAGCGATCCCCCTGTTCCGCGTCGTCGATCGGTCGGGCCATCGTCGCCCGGGACGCCGATCGTGCTGCAGCGGCGTGCCCATCGTAGCGCGCGACGGTCGGTGATTTTCGTCGGTTCCGGGTCACGTCCGGCGCCTATCCTGTGGTGGATACGTTTCGGGCACGAACCGGACGATCGAGAGAGGGGACCATCCATGAGCCGACTGCTCGGCTTCTACGAGACGCAGCTGCGCGTGCTCTGGGAATGGCGCGGCGGCCCGGTCGCGCTCCTCAAGCGGCTCGTCATCACGCTCGTCGTCGCGACGGTCTCCGTCCTGGCGACCGCTTGGCTGATGCCCCGGCTGACCGTCGATCGCGCGACCGACGCCGTGGTCGCCGTCGTCCTGATCTCGCTGTTCAACGCCGCCGTGCGTCCCGTGCTCCTTGCGCTCGCCGCACCGGTCTCGCTGATCCTCGTCGGCGTTCTCGTCCTCGTCCTCCAGGTCGTCTCGTTCGTCGTGATCGCGCAGTGGGCGCCTGGCGTCCACGTCGACGGCTTCGGGACCGCGCTCCTCGCGTCGTTCGTCTACGCGATCATCAACACCATCCTCACGGCGATCCTCGGCGTGGACAGCGGCGAGTCGTATTACGGCCTGCTGGTCCAGCGGCTCCTCGTCAAACGATCGACCGGGCAAACCGACAAGCCCGGGCTCGTGATCCTCCAGATCGACGGGCTGGCGCACCCGATCCTCGCCGGACGGATGCGGGCGGGCTCAGTGAACACGATGGCCAACTGGGTCCGGGACGGCAGCCACAAGCTGTCGAAGTGGGAAGCGATCCTGCCGTCGATGACGTCGGGCAGCCAGGCGGGCATCCTGCACGGCAACAACGACGGGATTCCCGCATTCCGCTGGTACGAGCGCGACCGCCAGCACCTGATGGCGTCGAGCAACCCGGTCGATGCGACGCTCATCGCGTCGCGCATCTCGAACGGCGAAGGTCTCCTGTCGAACAACGGGGCCAGCATCTGCAATCTCCTGACCGGCGACGCGACACGGTCATACCTGACGACGGCAGCGATCAAGGCCGAGGGTGGCGGGATCGGCGACAGCAACGCCTTCATGTCGTTCTTCTTCAGCCCGACCGGCTACCTCCGCTCGTTCACGCTGTTCCTCGGCGAGTTCATCAAGGAGCTCTTCCAGGCGCGGCGGACCCGCAGGTCGGGCGTCCGGCCGCAGATGCACCGCGGGATGAAATACGCCGGCATGCGCGCCGCGAGCAACGTCCTCCTCCGCGACGTCAACGTGGCCCTCATTATCGAGGAGATGTATCGCGGCGCGAACGTCATCTACGCCGACTTCACCGACTACGACGAGCTGGCCCACCACTGCGGCCCGGAGAGGGTGGAATCGTTCCAGGCGCTCGACGGGGTCGACGCGGCGATCGCGACGCTGGTCAAGGCGACCGACGAAGCACCGCGGCCGTACAAGTTCGTCGTCCTGTCGGACCACGGCCAAAGCCTCGGCGAGACGTTCCTCCAGCGATACGGTCTGAGCCTCGGCGAGTTCGTGCGCAGCCTCATGAGCGGCCGTGCGACCGTCTACGAATCCAAGACCAAGGCCGAGGGCTCCGTCTTCGTCAACTCGTTCCTGTCAGAGATCACCCAGAGCAAAGGCGTCGGGCCGACCGTCGCGCGCGCCGCGCTGAAGAGCAGGACGACCGATGGCGTCGTCGACCTCGACGCCGAGCCGGATGTGGAGCCCGTCGCCGACGAGTCGTCGATCGCGGTCGTCGGTTCCGGCAACCTCGGGCTCGTCTGGTTCACCGGCAACGACCGCCGGCTGACCGTCGAGGAGCTCGAGGAGAAGCACCCGGGACTCGTGGCGGCGGTCGCATCCCATCCGGGCGTGGGCCTGCTTCTCGTGCGGTCCAGCACCTCCGGCGCGGTGGTCTTCGGGCCGAACGGCACCCGTTACCTCGACGAGGACCGCGTCGAGGGTGAGGACCCGACGACGCTGTTCGGCCCCCATACCGTCATGAGCCTCAAGCGCGAGGACGCCATGGAGCACGCGCCTGACCTGCTGCTTCTGAGCCAGTACGACCCGAACCTCGGTGAGGTCGCGGCCTTCGAGGAGCTCATCGGCTCGCACGGTGGCCTCGGCGGGCCGCAGACGGAGCCGTTCATCCTCCACCCGGTCGACTGGACGCTCGACGAGGAGATCCCGCTCGGTGCGCCTGACATCTTCATGATATTGGTTGTGTGTCTTTTAGTGATAGTGTTT
>JBJMNA010000074.1:0-5783 GCA_045804485.1 Chloroflexota bacterium | reverse complement strand
GACGTGGGCCGCCGCGCACGGCCGGCGTTGGCACGGCCCGGGCTGCCCGGGCGGCTGTCGCGCGCGCGGCCTCAGCGGACCCGTTCTCCGTGTTGCGCTCGGCGGTGGGTCGGAGGCGTGGATGGACGTGCTTGTCGGGCCGTGCTCGGACGAGGTCGCAGCGGACGGCGACCTTCCGATCCGGGATCGCGACGGCAACTGGACGTATGGCTTCTCGGTCGTCGTGGACGACCTCCGGCAGGAGGTGGATCTGGTCGTCCGCGGGAGGGACCTTCTCGGGGCGACCGCCGTCCAGATCCGTCTCGCGCAGCGTCTCGGCCGAGCGAGCGCGGCGACGTTCGCCCACCACCCGCTCGTGCGCGACGCCGCCGGACGCAAGCTCTCGAAGGCGGACCGGGCGACCGGGATCCGCGACCTCCGAGCGGCAGGCATGAGCGCGCAACAGGTCCTCGACCTCGCCGCCGCGGCGGCAGGGCCACCGGATCTCGTACCGAATGAACACGGGGCGTCTGGCGTGTCCCATCAGGGGTAGACGGTCGAAGTCCGACCGAAGCGGAGTCTCGATGGACGACGAACTGGTTGCCCGGGCCGCCCGAGGGGATGCGAACGCGTTCGATGCCCTCGCGCGCGACCGGATCGACCGACTCTTCGCTATCGCGTTCCGGATCCTCCGAGACCACCACGACGCCGAGGATGCCGTGCAGCACGCGTTGTGGACTGCCTGGTCGGACCTCCCGGGTTTGCGCGACCCGGCGCGGTTCGACGCCTGGCTATATCGCTTGCTCATCCGCGCGTGCTATCGGGCGGGTCATTCCCGTCGGCGCCGCGCGGCCATCGTCAGCATCGTCCCGGAGATGGATGACCTGCCCGGGACGGCCATCGCGGACGCGATCGTCGATCGCGACGCACTCGAACGCGCATTCGCATCGCTGTCGACCGAGCATCGGGCGGTGGTGGTCCTCCATCACTACCTCGGGCTCGGGCTCGACGAGATCGCCGCGATCGTCGGCGTCCCGCACGGGACCGCCAGATCGCGGCTCCACTACGCCCTCATGAAGCTTCGGACCACGATCGAAGCGGCAGAACCGGCGACGCTGACGGCAGCGGGGTCCGGACGATGAACGAGAACCAGCGAACCGACGACATCGTCCGGGCCTGGATCCGATCGGGTCCCGAGCAGGCCTCCTTCGACCTCGTCGAACGGACGCTGCGACCCGTCCCACTGATGCGCCAGCGACGATCGTGGCGGATCGCCCTGGAGCGGTGGGGACGCCCTGCGACCGCCGGGGCAGCCGCCGTTGCGGTCATCGCGGTCATCCTCGTCGGGATCGGCAGCATCGCCCGATTCGGGGGCGTCGGTGGCCAGCCGGTCTCCGTCCCGAATTTCACCCTCACGCTCGCCGACGGGCCAGGCGCCGGCGTCTACACCGCCGACACGACATCGACCCTCAACCAGTGCAGCCATGCCGCGGATGGCTCGTGGCGCTATCTCTACGTCGGCGGCGACCCATCTGTGAATCTCGATCTCGTGATCGGTCCGAGGGCCGGTCAACCCGATGGGAGCTCGAACGTCGCGCTCGAGCTCGATGCCGGCCCTGGCTACCTGCGTTTCGATCCGTCGGACATCCGCGGGGGCGACCCGTCGGGCCCGGCCGGCCAGAGCACCGCTCATGTCGAGGTGCGTCCGTCAGCGTCGACGACGACCTTCGTCATCCACGCGACGACGTTGGATGACCGAGCCGGCGACGGCGCACCTCCGTACCAGGTGGATCTCACGGCTACCTGTCGCAACTAGCCCACTCACGTCACCACCAAGGAGGTAAGAACCATGTCCCGGTTCAGCGCGCCCATCAGCACCATCGCGAGCCTCGTCATCACGGCAATCCTCGCCGCCGGCTGCGCGGGAAGCGGCGCCGCAGCGGCCGGTTCCAGCGGTCCGGCAGCGGGCAGCGGAGCAGGTGTCCCTGGTCAGGCGACCATGTCACTGAAGATCACCGGCGGACCGGGGACAGGAACGTACGCATTCGATCCGTCCGCCAACCCGGCGCGTTGTACCCATGCCAAGGATGGATCGTGGCGGGTCATCTATTCGGGAGGCGCGCCCAGCGTGGACGTCGACTTCGTCGCCGGACCCAAGGCCGGACAGCCGGATGGCTCGTCTGCTGTGGCGCTCGAAGTCTCGGCCGGGGACGGCTACTTCCGGTTCGACCCGTCCGACATACGAGGCGGCGACCCGAAGGGCCGGAGCACAGCGACGATCGCAGTCGCGCCGGCTGCCACGACGACGACGTTCACCGTGCGCGCGACGACACCCGACCGCTCGACCGGCGAGGACGGCGGTCAGATCGACGTCGCGCTGACGCTGACCTGTCCGAACTAGCAGGGACGGATCAAGCCGGCTCCGACCGGTCCTCCATCTCCCAGGCATGGTCGAGGGCATGCCACGCGATGCGGCTTGCGGCGTAGCGCGCCGTCCACTTACGGCCCGCCAGTGGTCCGCCACCGGACGGCTCGCGCAGCACATCCAGCATCGCGGTACGCATCAGCTCGACGGCGGCCGGATCCATCGGGTCCGGCCGCCCCTTCACGCTGACGCCCATCTCGCGGGCATAGGCTCCCTCGGCCTCGATCACGTGGGCGACCATCTTGTCGCGGTCTCGGCCACCGCCCCGTGGTCCCTTGCGGAGCTCGGCGGGTGCCGCGGCGGTGACGTGGTCGAGGGTCGTCCAGGCCGAATCGACCAGCCGGACGAGACGGTTCGCGTCTGCCCGATCCGTCGGACGCCGGTCGAGGTCCGCGACGACGGACGGGACGCCGAAGTCGGTGCCGCCTCCGCCCGGTACCTCGTCGACGATCTCATAGCCGTCGGGATCGAATGGCTCGCCGGCGTTCTCTGCCGCGACGGCGTAGCGCGATGCCGAGGCCTCGAGCGCCTGGAGAGCGAGGTCGGCAGTCTTTCCGGAGCGCGCCCAGCCCGGCCATTCGATCGCTCGCGCGAACGACTTCTTGGCGCCCGACTCAACGACGACCGCGACCTTCACCCCTTGGCCGCCCCCGTTCCCCCGCGAAGGTCCCTGACGAGTGTCGAGAGCCGGGCGACATCGCGACCGTCGGGACCGAGCGCGTCGACGAGCGCAGACGCGACGACCACGCCGTCCGCGCCGGCCTTCACGATCGATCGCACGTGGGCCGCGGTGCTGACCCCGAACCCGACCGCGACCGGGATGGGCGAGACGGCCTTGACATCGCGGACCAGCTTTCCGACCGAGGCTGGGAGCGAGGTCCGCGCGCCTGTCACGCCGACGAGCGACACGCAGTACAGGAAACCGCCCGACCGAGCCGCGATCGCGGCACGACGGGCAGGCGAGGTGGTCGGCGCGACGAGGTAGACGACGGCAAGCCCGGCGGCGCGCGCGACCTCTTCGAATGACGCGCCCTCGTCCGGGGTCAGGTCCGCGACGATCAGGCCGGCCGCGCCGGCGCCGGCGAGCCGCTTCGCGACGGCCTCGCCGTCACCACCGCCGATGACCTGGTTCGCGTAGCCCATCGGGACGAGCGGAAGCTCCGGCCGGGCAGCGCCGACGCGCTCGATGAGCCGGAGCGAGCGCTCAAGCGTCGCACCGGCGGCCAGCGCAACGCCCGAGGCTCGTTGGAGCGTCGCGCCGTCGGCGAGCGGGTCCGAGTACGGCAGCCCGACCTCGAGCAGGTCGGCGCCTGCGTCTGCGACTGCGAGGGCGATCTCGTAGCTCGTGTCGGCGTCGGGGTAGCCCGCCACGACGTACGGGATGAGGGCAGCACGGCCGTCGTCCCCGGCGCGCGCGAACGCCGCCGCGATCCGGCGCGCGCCGACGGTCGCGTTCGTGCCGGTGGCGTCGGCCGCGGCGGTCGTCACGTGGCGCCGTCCCACGGCTGGACGTCGGCGAAGCGCTCGAGCGCCGCGAGATCCTTGTCGCCGCGCCCGGAGAACCCGAGCAGGACGAGGATCTCGTCCGGCCACGACCCGCCGGACAACAGCTTGGGCAGCGCCGCGACTGCGTGCGCCGTCTCGAGCGCCGGCAGGATCCCCTCGGTGCGGGTGGTCGACTTCATCGCGGCCACGGCCTCGCGATCGGTCGCCGCCGCGACCTCGATCCGACCGGCCTCGGCGAGCGCCGCGAGCTGCGGGCCGATGCCCGGGTAGTCGAGACCGGCCGACGCCGAGTGCGCCTCGATGACCTGGCCGTCGGCGTCCTGGAGCATCAGCGAGCGCGAGCCGTGGAGGATGCCCGGTGTCCCGCCGAGGATGGCCGCCGCGTGACGTCCGGTCTCGATGCCGTCGCCGGCCGCCTCGACGACGGCGAGGCGGACCGACGGCTCGCCGATGAACCGGGCGAGGAGACCGATCGCGTTCGAGCCGCCCCCGACACACGCGACCGCCAGATCCGGGAGTCGGCCCTCGACGGCGGTGATCTGCGCCGCCGCCTCATCGCCGATCCGACGCTGGAGGTCGCGCACGATCGTCGGGTAGGGATGCGGCCCCATCGCGGATCCCAGGACGTAGTGCGTCGTCTCGACGTTCGTCACCCAGTCGCGCATCGCCTCGTTGACCGCGTCCTTGAGCGTCGCCGTGCCCGACGTCACCGACCGAACTTCCGCTCCGAGCGCGCGCATCCGCAGCACGTTCGGGCCCTGGCGCTCGATGTCCTCCGCGCCCATGTAGACGACGCATGGCAGGTCGAGCAGCGCGCAGGCGGTCGCGGTCGCGACGCCATGCTGGCCGGCGCCGGTCTCCGCGATGACCCGCGTCTTGCCGAGCCGCCGGGTCAGCAACGCCTGGCCAAGCGCGTTGTTGATCTTGTGCGCACCGGTGTGTGCGAGGTCTTCACGCTTGAGGTAGAGGCGGAGGGCCGGGATCCCAGGCGCGCGCCGCCCGGAACCCGCAAGGCGCGCCGCCTCGGTCCGGACCGCCACCGCGAGACGGTCGGCGCGGTAGAGCGCCGTCGGTCGTCCCGCGAACGTGCCCAGCAGCTCACGGAGCTCGGCCCAGAAGACGGGGTCCTGCCGGAGCGCGTCATACGCGGCCTCGAGCTGTTCGAGCGCCGCCATCAGCGTCTCGGGGACGTAGCGGCCACCGAAGTCGCCCTCGAGCCCCCACCGCCCCGCGCCGTCCGCTGCGAGCAACCCGGCGTGGACGGGCGTCGGGCCGAAGGCGATGTTCGGGCGATCGTCGCGCGCCGCTCGGGCACGCTTCGCGAAGAGCGCGACCCGGAACGGGTCCTTGGTCGGGCGCTGTCCCGGTTGCCGCGGCCGCTCGACGCCCGTCGCGACGTCGACCGCGACCGCCGGGACGGCGCGCAGAGCCGCTCCCACGTTCGTTGCCGACAGGCCACCCGCCAACATCACTGGCAGATCGCGCGCCACGGCGGCCGCCAGGCGCTCGGAGGCGCGAGTGCCCGTCCCGCCCGGGTGCGGTCCGCCGGCGGCATCGAGCATGATCCGCTCGACGCCCGCCGCCAGGTACTTGCGCCCGCGAGTCACGAGGTCCGATGCGGCACGCGCGACGTCGTCAGGGTCGGCAGGTGGCACCTGCAGCACCTTCCACGTCCGACGCCCGACCGCTCGCGCCTTGGCGACGGTTTCCGTTCCGGCGAGCTGGACGACGTCGGGATCGAGGGCCGCGACGATGGCGCGCATCTGCGACGGCGTCGCGTCGGCCGTGATCGCGACGATCGCCGGGCGGTGCGCGCCGGACGCCGCCGCTCGGGCGATCCGTGCGAGGTCGGATGTCTCGTCGAGACCGAGCT
>JBJMNA010000073.1:0-4898 GCA_045804485.1 Chloroflexota bacterium | reverse complement strand
GTCAACCGGCGCGGAAGGCCCTCACCGCTTCGGCCAGCAGCCCGACGGTGTCCGGCGTGCATGGCTCGAGCACGACGATCGCGTGGTCCGCGCCGGCCGCGTCGTGCGCGCGCAGCCCCGACGCGATCTCCTCGGCCGACCCGCCGAGCGCCGGCGAGGTCGGCGCGTCCGCCGACGCCGGCAGCATCTCGGGGTAGCGAACGGTGAGCCCGACCGTGATCGACAGCGTCGCTGGGTCGCGGCCGACGCGCTCGCAAGCGTCCGCGAGATCCTGCCGTCGCCCGGCGAGACGCTCGTCGGGGAGCCCGAACCAAGCCGCATTCCAGGCGTCGGCATGTCGCGCCGTGAGGTCGAGCATCCGCGGGCCCTTCGCGGCCACGAGGATCGGCATGTCGGCCCTGGCTGGCGGCCGAAGGACGACGTCCCGAACGGTCACCCATCGGCCCTCGAGGTCGGCGCGCCCGGTGCGGATCAGGCCGGTGATGACCGCGAGTGACTCCTCGAAGCGCCCCACCCGATGGTCGAACGGGAAGCCGAAGGCGTCGAACTCGGGCTCGTGCCAGCCTGTCCCGACGCCGAGGATGAGTCGGCCACGGCTGACGTCGTCGAGCGTCGCCGCCATCTTGGCCAGCAGGGCGGGGTTGCGGAACGCCGTGCACATGACGATCGTCCCGAGCTGGACCCGCGATGTCGCCTCGGCGATGGCGGACAGGACCGTCCAGCACTCGTGGATGCCGCTGGTCTCGCCCTCGAACCGGTACAACAGGTGGTCGAAGACCCACACGGAGTCGAAGCCACCCGCCTCGACGGCGAGGGCGACCTCGCGGATCGCCGCGTACGACGGCACCCCGTCGTCCTCTTCGCCGATCGGCAGGACCACCCCGACGCGCATCCGGCCGTCCGTCATCGGCCAAGGGTAGGTGACGGGCCGCGGTACCGTACGGCAGGAGGTGCCT
Source organism: Chloroflexota bacterium (assembly GCA_045804485.1). Taxonomy (GTDB): domain Bacteria; phylum Chloroflexota; class Limnocylindria; order Limnocylindrales; family CSP1-4; genus SPCO01. Next base: position 3,942 of record JBJMNA010000073.1, on the reverse strand, counting down.
CGATGCCCGACACGCCGAAGATGCCCAAGATGCCGAAGAGCCCGCCGGAGCTCGTCGCCCGGTTCGATGCCGTCGCCGCAGCCTTCCCCCAAGCCACGCGCCGTCTGACCTTCGGCTACCCGTGCCTCTACGTCGGCGGCAACATGGTGAGCGGGCTGTTCGCCGACAGCTGGCATGTGAAGCTCGGTCCCGACGAGCGGCATGAGCTCGAGGCGATCCCGGGCGCGAAACCCTTCGAACCGATGCCCGGCCGGCCGATGACCGGGTTCACGCTCCTGCCGGAGTCCATCGTGGACGACGACGAGGAGCTCCACCTCTGGGTGGCACGCGCGATCGACTTCGGGGCCACGCTTCCCGCGAAGGTCCCGAAGTCGAAGGCGCGCTGAGGGTCAGCTGCGGGCCGCGGGCCGGATGTTCTGGTTGAGCCGGAAGAGGTTCGAGGGATCGTAGCGACGCTTGACGTCCGCCAGGCGCTCATAGGTCCCCGCCGGGTACGCATCGCGGATCCGCTCGTCGCCCTCCGCCTCGAGGAAGTTCGAGTAGACGCCGACGCTGTTCGGCGCCAGCGCGTCATGGAGCGCGTCGGTCCAGGCGCGGTGGACGGGCTCGGTGGCGGCATCGTCGTAGTTGGCGATGATGAGCGCCAGGACGGCAGCGTCGCGATGGGCGAACGCCGTGTCGGTCGCGTCGACGCGGGCCATCGCGCCACCGAGGACGCGGAGCTGGATGATCGCTCCCGGCGACGTCGGCGCGGCCATCGCCTCGAGGATCTCGTCGACCGCGTCGTCGTCGAGTGCGCTCAGGAAGCGCGACCGGTGGATGGCCAGCGACGGCTGCTCCGCCGAACGCAGGAGCTCGTAGATGCCCGGATACGGCATCGGCATGACCATGTCGACGAGCGGCGTGGCGACGTCGCGGAATGGCTGGATCGCGGCCTGCCCCGCGTCGGGCTCACCGGCCCACACGAGCATCACGACCAGCGACGACGTGCCGACCAGCTCAGCCGGCACGAACGGGGCGGGCGGGAGCTGCATCAGGAACGAGATCGTCGTGAGCTCCTCGGGTGCGTTCGCGGCGATCGGGACAAGGCTCCGCAGCGTGTCGCGCGTCGCCGGGAGGAACAGCGCACCGCCGAGGACCTGGCCGACCGGATAGAGCTTGAACTGGAACCGCGTGACGACGCCGAAGTTGCCGCCGCCGCCGCGGACCGCCCAGAACAGGTCCGGGTGCGAGTCTTCGCTCGCGGTGATCTGGCGGCCGTCCGCCGTGACGATCTCGACAGCCACGAGCGCGTCGATGGCGAGGCCGTACTTCCGGACGAGCCAGCCGATGCCGCCGCCGAGCGTCAGCCCGCCGATGCCGACCGAGCCCGTGTCACCGAAGGGCGTCGCCAGCCCGTGCGCGGCTGCCGCCACCGTGTACTCCTCGGCGGTGAGCCCGGGTTGAGCCCAGGCGAGACGCCGGTCGGGATCGATGTGAAGGCCCTTCATCGCGCCGAGGTCGAGGACGATCCCGCCGTCGTTCGTGCCGTAGCCCGCGAGGCTGTGCCCGCCGCCTCGGATCGACAGTCGGAGACCCGACTCGCGCGCGAGTGAGACCGTCTGCGCGACATCGCTCGCGTCGGCCGCGCGGACGATCAGAGCGGGTCGCCGGTCGGTGTTCGCGTTGTGGACATGGCGGGCCGCGTCGTACTCAGGGCTTCCGGGCAGGACGATCGACCCGTGAAGGCCGGCTTCGAAGGCCTCGAAATCAAGGGTGTCGGCGGTCTCGGACCGAGCGATGAAGGCTTCCATGGCGTGCTCCTTTTCGGTGTGGTGGTGTGCTGGGGATGTGCCCCGATGGTCGAGCCGTCGGGCGTCGTGGGAAGCGGACAGGCGTCACGACCTCGGCATGGACATCCGTCGATGACGCGCGTTACCTCCGTCTTCGGACACGCGCGAGCGCTTTCGCGCGTTCATCGGGCGGAAGCGGACCTAGCCTTCGACCGGGCTCGCGGCAGCCGGCACGAGCGGTCGGGTCTCGCGCAGGCGGAGGGCGACGACGACCCCTGACGCGGCGGTCAGCGCGGCGACAGCCACGATGGCGACTCGGGCATCGAACCAGCCGACGACGAGGCCGACGAGGATCGCGCCGATGGCGAACCCGAGGTCGCGCCAGAAGCGATAGATGCCCGTGATCGCGCCGCGTTGCCGCGGTTCGGCGACATCTGCGACCACCGCGAGGAGGGTCGGATAGACCATCGCGGTGCCGAGCCCGAGCACGACCGAAGCGAGGAGCCACGGCCCAAAGCCGGCGACCTCGGCGATCGCCGCGATCGCAGCCGCCTGGAGCAGCATCCCGCCGACGATGAGCCGCTTCCGGCCGATGCGATCGGACAGAGCGCCGGTGGCCATCTGCGTCAGGCCCCACGTCGCCGGATATGCCCCCGCGAGGATGCCGATCTGGCCGAGGTTCAACCCGGCCGCGGACCAGACGAGCGGCAGGAGTCCCCAGGCCATGGCGTCGTTGAGGTTGTTGACGAGGCCTGCCTGCGAGACCGCCGACAGTGACGGGTCCGAGATGGTGCTTCGCCAGGCCAGGGTCAGCCAACCTGCGTCCGAAGCGCGCCCCTCCTGCCGGCCTCCGGCTCGCTCGCGAGCTTCGAGGAGCGCATGACCATGCGTCTCGCGCACGAACAGTGCGGAGGCGCCGAGCCCGAGCCCGACGATCGCGATGCCCAGGTAGAACGGCTCCGGCCGGAGACCCGCCGATCCCGCGATGGCGGCCGTGAGGAACGCAACGAGAGCGACAGCGAGATAGCCCGCTGCCTCGTTCAGCCCGAGGGCGAAGCCCCGCCGGCGCGGCCCGACGAGGTCGATCTTCATCAACACGGTCGTCGACCACGTCAATCCCTGGTTGACGCCGAGGAGCACGTTCGCGACGACGACCCAGCCCCAGTCCGGTGCGGCGATCAGGAGGAGCGGGACGGGGACGCCGACGAGCCAGCCAGTCACGAGCACGGGCTTGCGGCCGACCCGATCGGCGAGCCTGCCCGCGACGAGGTTGGTGACGGCCTTGGTCAGCCCGAATGCGATGAGGAATGACAGGGCCGCGGTCGCGGTGGGCAGCCGGAAGACCTGGACACCGAGCAGTGGCGCGATCGCCCGCTCCTGGCCGACCATCCCACCGACGAGCGCGCTGACGCCCACGAGGAGGGCGAACTGGCCGGCGTTCGCACCAAGGCCGAGCCTGATCGCCGGGTCGTGCGGTGACGCCACAGCCGGGAGGCTACACCGTCAGCCCACGCCCCGGACATCGAGGACCTTGCCCCAGTGGAAGACCCGGACGGCCATCAGGACGCCGAAGGCCGCCAGAACCAGGATCGCCGCCGCCGCGATCGACGCATCGAGCTCGCCGCCCTGGAACTCCGAGTAGACGACGAGTGGCAGCGTCTGCGTCTTCCCCTCCACGTTCCCCGCGAACATGATCGTCGCACCGAACTCCCCCAGGGACCGCGCCCAGGCCATCACGAGGCCGGCGGCGAGCGCGGCACCGGCAAGTGGGACAGTGATCGCCCGGAAGAGCTGTCGTTCCGACGCCCCGTCGACGCGCGCAGCGTCCTCGAGATCGCGATCCACGGCGGCGATCCCCGTCCGCGCGGACCGGATGAAGAACGGGGCGGATACGAACGTCTGGGCGAGGATGACCGCGATCGTCGTGAACGGGACCGAGATCCCGAGCAGCTCGAACGGGGCGTTCAGGAGACCGCGTCGCCCGAACACGAGCAACAGCGCAAGGCCGGCGACGGACGGCGGCAGGACGATCGGCAGGTCGACGACCGCCTCGAGGAGACCCTTGGCGCGGAACCTACGACGCGCGAGCACGATCGCCAGGGGCAATCCGAGCACGACGGTCACCACCACGCTGATCGCCGTCGTGACGAGACTCAGCCACAGAGCCTGG
>JBJMNA010000072.1:0-4172 GCA_045804485.1 Chloroflexota bacterium | reverse complement strand
TTCCACTTCAGGTAGTTGCGGATCATCTCGGCACCGTCCTGGTAGGTTCCCGGCGGGTCGGACGGACCCCAGATGCTCGACACGTCGGGGTACCACGGGTCGAGGATGTAGGTGCCCTGGATCTTCGCGTCGGCGAAGACCGACGGGTCGGAATCCGCCCGGAATCCGGTCATCACCCAGGTGTGCGCGCCCCGCCAGGCAAGCAGCAGGACCGGCGCGTTGGTCCGCTCGATCGCCTTTGCGGCGTCGCGCAGCGCACCCTGCCGAGTGCGGTACGCACGCACCTCGTAGCCCGGCACGCCGTACGCGTCGAGAGCCAGCGCCATGGCCGATGGTCCCCAGTCGCCGTTGTGGCTGTCCGCGTGGCTCTCCCATTCGTGGATCCGGCCCTGGATCTCTCGCTGGAAGGCGTTCGATGTGTCGCCCTTGCCATGGATCGCGAGGACCATCTCGACGCCCGCTGAGGCGCACCAGGTGATCTTCTGTTCGTGCGCGAAAACCTTCTTGTGGTTGGAGACGATATCGACGTCGACGGCGTCGCGAGCCCGCGTCGGCCGCGGGGCAGGTGTGGCCGCGGTGTCCGCGGTCGGAAGTGCCCCGGGCTCCAGCGTCCCCTCCGGCGCGGCGGATCCCGTCGGTTCGCCGCTGGGCAGGTCATCCGGGTCCTCGACGGCGCTGCTCGCGTCGGGAACGACGACGGTGACGGGCGCCGAGCGTTCGGGAACGGGACCGGCGAGGAAGCGGTCGACCTTGGCGGTCACCCGGTCGAACAGCCGCCCGGCGCCGAAGGTGTCGTTCTGGATCGCCGCGACGCCGATCAGGGCAGTGACGAGCGCGAGAACGGCGACCGCGAGCGCGGCGCCACGAGCGCGGCGCCGGCGACGTGGGGTGGCGGTGGTCGAGTGATGGTCCAGCGTCGAAGACCTCGAACGGAGGTTGGTCGCCGTTGGGACGCGGCGAGGCCGGACTTCGTAACGTTCCGTCCGGCATGAGAGCATATGCCCGATACCGACAGACCCGTCCCAGGAGATTCGACGTGGACCGCTTCGAGCCGAACCTGCGCATCCCCGGACCGACCGCCCTTCCGCCGACCGTCCGGGCCGCGGGTGGCCGGCAGATGATCAACCATCGCGGCCCCGAGTTCGCCGCGATGCTCGAACGGATCCTGTCGGGGATGAAGCCATACTTCGGGACGACGAGCGATATCGCGATGGTCACGACCGCCGGGACGGGCGGCCTCGAGGCTGCCGTCGTGAACACGCTGTCGCCGGGCGACCGCGTCCTCGGCGTGTCGATCGGGTCCTTTGGTGATCGCTTCTCGAAGATCGCCCGGACCTATGGCGCCGATGTCACGAAGATCGACGTGGAGTGGGGCCACGCAGCGGACCCGACCGTCCTCCGAGAGGAGCTCGAGCGAGCGCCGGGCTATAAGGCCGTCCTGCTGACGCACAACGAGACGTCGACCGGTGTCATGAACCCGATCGCCGCGCTCGCGGCCGTCATCCGCGAGACCTCGCCCGAGACGCTCGTCCTCGTCGACAGCGTCTCCGGACTCGGGGCGGTCCCGTTCGCGATGGACGCATGGGGCGTCGACGTGGTCGTGACCGGGTCGCAGAAGGCCTTCATGTCCGCGCCGGGGCTCGCGATGGTCGCGGCGTCCGAACGCGCGTGGGCGGCCATGGAGACCGCAACGATGCCGCGCGTCTACCTCGACCTCCGCGCCCATCGTCAGGCGCACGCCGGCGGCGAGACTCCCTGGACGCCGGCGATCGCGGTCGTCTACCAGGTCGACGAGGGCATCCGACTGATGACGGCCGAGGGCGCCGACACTGTCTTCGCGCGCCACGAGGCGTGCGCTGCTGCCGCTCGCGCCGGTCTCGTGGCGCTCGGGTTCGAGCTGTTCGCGGACCCGCCGCACGCATCGAAGACGGTGACCGCCGCTGTCGTCCCGGAGGATCTCGACTGGAAGTCATTCAACGGCGAGGTCAAGCGCCGCGGCGTCGTCCTTGCCGGCGGGCAGGGCAAGCTGACGGGCAAGATCTTCCGGCTCGGCCACCTCGGCTCGGTCACGCTCGAGGAGATCCTTGGCGCGATGAGCACGCTCGAGATCGTGTCGCTCGCCGCCGGTCGTCAGGTCCGTCCCGGCGCCGCCGTGGCGGCGGCGCAGGTCGCGGCCCTCGAGTCGATGGGTGTCGCAGCGCCGGCCGCCGTCGGGGCAGGTGTGTGAGGGTCCTCGTCGCCGAAGCGGTCGCCGACGAGGGCGTCGAACTCCTCCGAGCGCACCATCAGGTCGATGAACGACACGGGCTGTCGCACGAGGAGCTGTGCGGCGTCATCGGCGACTACGACGCGCTGATCGTCCGAAGCCAGGTCCAGGTCGACGCCGACCTGATCGGCGCCGGGAAGCGGCTCGCGGTCATCGGCCGGGCTGGCGTTGGCGTGGACAACGTCGACCTCGAGGCCGCGACGCGTGCGGGCATCGTCGTCGTCAACGCCCCGACCGGGAACACGATCGCGGCGGCCGAGCACACGCTCGCGCTCCTCTATGGCGTCGCTCGGCGGATCGCGCCGGCGGACGCGTCTCTGCGGCGTGGCGAGTGGAAGCGCGCGCAGTTCACGGGCCTTGAGCTCCGGGGCCGGACGCTCGGGATCATCGGTCTCGGCAAGATCGGCCAGGCGATCGCGGTCCGCGCGCGCGCGATGGAGATGACCGTCGTCGGGGTCGACCCATTCATGACCGCCGAGGCGGCCGCGAACCACGGGGTCGAGCTCGTCGAGCTCGACGGGCTGCTCGCGCGGGCCGATGTCGTCACGGTCCACGTCCCGCTGACGCGCGCGACGCGCGGGCTGATCGGACGCGACGCCATCGCGAAGCTGAAGCCAGGCTCGATCGTCCTCAACGTCGCGCGCGGAGGCGTCGTCGACGAGGCGGCCGTCGCCGACGCGCTCCGGTCAGGGCATCTCGGCGGCGCCGGCATCGACGTCTTCGAGAAGGAGCCCCCGACCGGGTCGCCACTGCTCGACGCCCCGAACACGCTGCTCACGCCACATCTCGGTGCGTCGACCGCGGAGGCGCAGATCCTCGTCTCGGAAGAGGTCGCTGCGCAGGTCATCGACGTGCTCGACGGCCGGAGTGCCCGGTACGCGGTCAACGCGCCGCTGCTCACCCCGGAGACGGCCCGGGCGATCGCCCCGTACCTGCCGCTGGCCGAGATCCTCGGCCGGTTCTTCGCACAGTTCTCGCGCGGCGGCGTGCGCACGCTGACCCTCGAGATCGCCGGCGAGCTGGCCGAGTTCGACGGCACTCCCCTGACGGCGGCGGTCCTGCGGGGACTGTTGGAGACCTCGATCACCGAGCGGGTCAATCTCGTGAACGCCGGTGCTCTCGCCAAGGCACGCGGCATCACGGTCATCGAGCGCAAGACGCCCGATGCCGGCGCGTTCGCTGCGCAGCTGACGTTGTCGGGCGAGACCAACGGGCGGTCCACGATCGTCGCCGGGACCGTCGCCGGTGGCGAACCGCACATCACCCGACTCGACGACTACCGCCTCGACATGGAGCCGGCCGACTACATGCTCATCACTCGGCACATGGACCGGCCCGGGACCGTGGGACGTGTCGGGCAGATGCTGGGCGAGGCGGACATCAACATCAGCGCGATGCACCTCGCCCGGACGCGTCCGCGCGAGGACGCGTTCATGATCCTCGCCCTCGACGACGACGTGCCCGACACCGTCGCCGAGGCGATCCGGACACATGAGGCCGTGACCGACCTGTGGACGATCAGGCTCGGACTCGCGGGCGGCCGCTGACCGCCGACGCCGAGGCTCCGCTCATCCCGGACGGCCTCGACGCGACGCTCGTCTTCGTCCGCCACGGCGAATCCACGCTCATCGCCGAGGGTCGTTTCCAGGGTCGTGCCGACACGCCGCTGACCGACATCGGCCGGCGACAGGCGGCCCTGGTGGCGGCACGACTTGCCGCCCCGCGTGCCGCGCCGTTCCTGCCGGTACCAGCTGGCCCGCCGCTCGAGATCGTCCAGTCGCCGCTCGCGCGGACAGCCGAGACCGCCGTGGCAGTGGAGCGGGCGATGCAAGAGACGGGCTGGACCGTCCCGCGGCGTCCCGACGACGGGTTCCCGGAGATCGACCAGGGCGACTGGCAAGGCGTG